>NZ_JBFAJO010000004.1:0-196935 GCF_040655255.1 Kitasatospora sp. NPDC050463 | reverse complement strand
CACCGCGTACGCCGACGCCGTCAAGGCCTGCCTCGCCATCGCTCGCTGCACCGGCATCACGGTCTGGGGCATCCGCGACAGCGACTCCTGGCGCACCGGCGAGAATCCGCTGCTGTTCGACAACGGCGGCAACAAGAAGCCCGCCTACAGCGCGGTGCTCACCGCCCTGGGCGGAGCCGGCAGCGGCACGCCGGGCGGCGGCATCACCTCCGGCACCGTCTACACCCTCTCCGACGTGGCCGCCGGACGCGTTCTCGACGAGCCCGCGGGACAGAACGGCAACGGCACCCCGCTTCAGGTGTGGGACGCCGCCGGCGCCGCCAACCAGCAGTGGCGGGCCGACCGGAACGGCGACGGCTCCTACACGCTGACCAACATCGCCAGCGGCCGGGTGCTGGACGAGCCGGCCAACCAGACGGCCAACGGGACGAGGGTGACGGTCTGGGACGCCAACGGCGGCGCCAACCAGCACTGGCGGGCCGGCCAGAACGGCGACGGCTCCTACACGCTGACCAACATCGCCAGCGGCCGGGCGCTGGAGCTCCCCGGCGGTCAGACCGCCAACGGCACCCCCGTCCAGATCTGGGACTCCACCGGCGGTGCCAACCAGCACTGGACCTTCAGGTGAGCTGAACCGCCGGGGGCCGCGCCGCCCCGCCGCGAAACCCCCGGGAGCCACCGGGGAGCACGACCCACCCGGTACCGCGGCGTGGCCTGACCGGAAACCCCGGTGACCTGGCAGATGCGCAGGTCACCGCAGGTACGGGAGTTTCGGCCCCGTACGGGCAACGGCGCGGACTCCCGCGCCGGCCGAGTGACAACTCCAGGAGCACACCCGCACGGCGGCACTCGAATGTCGACGACGAAGCCGCGTGCCAGCTCCGTCCATTCTCAGAGGAGGTCCCCATGCGCGAACGAAGGTCCAGCCGCAGGCACCTGTCCGCGGTGCTCACCGCCGTGCTCGCGGTCGTGGCGGCACTGGCGACGATGGTCGTCGCCAACCCGGCTCAGGCGGCCGCCAGCGGCGCGCTGCGCGGCGTGGGTTCCGGCCGGTGCCTCGATGTGCCGAACGCCGGCCAGGCCGACGGTACGGGCCTGCAGATCTACGACTGCTCGGGCGGGACCAACCAGCAGTGGACGTCGACGTCCGGCAACCAGCTGACCGTGTACGGCAACAAGTGCCTGGACGTTCCGGGCCACGCCACCACGGCCGGCACCAAGGTGCAGATCTGGGCCTGTAGCGGCGGTGCGAACCAGCAGTGGCGGGTGAACGCCGACGGCACGGTCGTGGGCGTGGAGTCCGGGCTCTGCCTGGACGTCTCGGGCGCCGGTACGGCCAACGGCACGGCGGTACAGATCTGGAACTGCACCGGCGGCAGCAACCAGAAGTGGACCGGACTGTCCGGGACGACGCCACCGAACGGCACCTGTCCCCTTCCGTCGACGTACCGCTGGTCGTCGACGGGTGTGCTGGCGCAGCCGGCGAACGGGTGGGGTGCGCTGAAGGACTTCACCACCACGACGTACAACGGCAAGCACCTGGTCTACGGGTCGGACGTGTCGGGGTCCTCGTACGGCTCGATGGCGTTCGCGCCCTTCACCAACTGGTCGGACATGGCGTCGGCCCGTCAGATCGGGATGAACCAGGCCGCGGTGGCGCCCACCCTGTTCTACTTCGCGCCGAAGAACATCTGGGTGCTGGCCTACCAGTGGGGTGCCTGGCCCTTCATCTACCGGACCTCCAGCGACCCCACCAACCCCAACGGCTGGTCCGCGCCGCAGCCGCTGTTCACCGGCGGCATCCCCGGCGCCGCACCGATCGACCAGACCCTGATCGCCGACGGCCAGAACATGTACCTGTTCTTCGCCGGTGACAACGGCAGCATCTACCGGGCGAGCATGCCGATCGGGAACTTCCCCGGCAACTTCGGCTCCTCCTACACCACGGTCATGAGCGACACCGTGAAGAACCTCTTCGAGGCCCCGCAGGTCTACAAGGTCCAGGGCCAGAACCAGTACCTCATGATCGTCGAGGCCCGGGGAGCGAACGAGCAGCGCTACTTCCGCTCGTTCACCGCCACCAGCCTGAACGGCTCCTGGACCCCGCAGGCCACCACCGAGTCCAACCCCTTCGCCGGCAAGGCCAACAGCGGCGCCACCTGGACCAACGACATCAGCCACGGCGACCTCGTCCGCAACAACCCCGACCAGACCATGACCATCGACCCCTGCAACCTGCAGTTCCTCTACCAGGGCAAGTCCCCCACCGCGAGCGGCCCCTACGACCAGCTGCCCTGGCGGCCGGGCGTCCTCACCCTGCAGCACTGACCCGGTCCCCCCACCGACCGGTCCACACCGCACCGGGGAACCCCAGCCGCGCGCCGGCTGGGGTTCCCTCGTTCGGTACGGCGAGGGTGACTCCGCTGTTCTTCTCTGTTCCTTCTCAGGTGCCCGGACCCCCGCATCCGTACGGGTCGCCACGGGCGGGTGTCGGTCGGTGGAGAGGAGCAAGGTCCCGCGCGCCCGTGCGATGGCGCGCGGGACCTCGCGTCGAAGGCCGGCTCAGGCCGGGTAGGGCAGGTCCGCCTCACGGGTGCCGGCCGGGCTGACGTGCAGGGCGCCGTCCGGGCCGCCGATCCGCAGCTGCCAGGGGTGGGTGCTGTCGGTGGTCACCCGGATGTGGTCGCCCGTGCGCCGCAGGTGGAAGCGGGCCGTCTCACCGGGGCCGTCACCGCGCGGGATCACGACGGTCCGCTCGGCGCCGTCGGCGAAGGCGTGGACGCGAAGCTCGACCCCCTCGGCCCAGGCGGAGACCGGACGCTGGTCGTCCGCCCCGAACGGGATGACGGAGTCGGGGCGGGCGAGCAGCGGCAGGGTGTGGAAGCCGTGCTGCTCTTTCACCCAGCGCGGGCCGACGAGCTGGGCGCCGGTGAGGAGGTTGGTCCACGTCCCCTCGGGCACGTAGTACTCGACGGTGCCGTCGTCGGTGAAGACCGGCGCGACGAGCAGGTCTTCGCCGAGCATGTACTGCCGGTCGAGGGTGGCGGCGGCCGGGTCGTCCGGGAACTCCAGCACCATGGCGCGCATCACCGGGATGCCGGTGGCGTGCGCGTGCTGCGCGGCGCGCTGCAGGTAGGGGGCGAGGCGGTGCTTGAGCAGGGTGAACTCGCGGGTGACGTCGACGGCCTCCTCTCCGAAGTCCCACGGCACGCGGTAGGACTTGGAGCCGTGCAGCCGGCTGTGCGAGGAGAGCAGGCCGAACTGCGTCCAGCGCTTGAAGACCGCAGGGGTCGGGGTACCCTCGAAGCCGCCGATGTCGTGGCTCCAGAAGCCGAAGCCGGACAGGCCGAGGGAGAGCCCCCCGCGCAGTGACTCGGCCATGGCGTTGAAGTGCGACTCGCAGTCGCCGCCCCAGTGCACCGGGTACTGCTGGCCGCCGACGGTGGCGGAGCGGGCGAAGAGCAGTGCCTCCCCCTCCCCGCGCACCTCGCGCAGCAGCTCGAAGACGGCCTCGTTGTAGAGGTGGGTGTAGTAGTTGTGCATCCGCTCCGGGTCGGAGCCGTCGTGCCAGACCACATCGGTGGGGATGCGCTCACCGAAGTCGGTCTTGAAGCAGTCGACGCCGACGTCCAGCAGGGTGCGCAGCTTGCCGGTGTACCAGGTGCGGGCGGCGGGGTTGGTGAAGTCGACCAGGGCCATGCCGGGCTGCCAGAGGTCCCACTGCCAGACGCTGCCGTCCGGGCGGCGCACCAGGTAGCCCTCGCGCATGCCCTCGGCGAACAGCTCCGACTTCTGGGCGATGTAGGGGTTGATCCAGGCGGAGATCCGCAGCCCCTGTTCCTTGAGCCGGGCCAGCATGCCCGCCGGGTCGGGGAAGGTGTCCGGGTCCCACACGAAGTCGGACCACTGGTACTCGCGCATCCAGAAGCAGTCGAGGTGGAAGACGCTCAGCGGGATGCCGCGTTCGGCCATGCCGCCGACGAAGCGGTTGACGGTGGCCTCGTCGTAGTCGGTGGTGAAGGAGGTGGTCAGCCACAGCCCGAGCGCCCACGCCGGAGGCAGGGCCGGGCGGCCGGTGAGCGCGGTGTAGCGGCTCAGGATCTCCTTGGGGGTGGGTCCGTGGACGACGAAGAACTCCAGCGACTGGTCCTCGACGCTGAACTGCACCTGGCCCACGGACTCGGAGCCGACCTCGTAGGACACCTTCCCGGGGTGGTTGACGAAGACGCCGTAGCCCCGGTTGGTCAGGTGGAACGGGATGTTCTTGTAGGCCTGTTCGCTGCTGGTGCCGCCGTCCGCCTGCCAGATGTCCACCACCTGGCCGTTCCGGATGAACGGGGTGAACCGCTCCCCCAGGCCGTACACCAGCTCGCCGACACCCAGGGACAGTTGGCCGAGCATGTGGTGGCGGCCGTCGGCGTCGGTGACGAAGCCGGTGCCGCGTTCCCCCACGGTGGTCAGCACCCGGCCGCCGGCGGTGAACTCCAGGTGCCACGGCCGGGAGGTGTCCACCCTCAGTGTCAGGTCCCCGGCGCACAGCTCCACCACGTCGCCGTCCCGGCGTACCTTGCCGGCGCCGGGCTCGGAGCCGGGCAGGGCGAACTCCGGTCCGCGGCGGACCGAGCCGGCGTGGTGGGTGGCGCGCACGCCGATCACGCCCTCGGCCGGGGACCAGCATTCGACGGTCAGCAGCGGGCTGTTGAGCGTGTCACCGCGGCCGCGCACGTGCTTCACCGGCGCGTACAGGGTCATCCGGTCGTCGTCGGTCCGGACGTCAGCGACCTCGGTGGCGTAGCGCGCGGTGACGCCCGGGCGCATCAGCCAGTAGCCGTCGGTGAACTTCATCGGGCAGGTTCCTCCGTCCGCGCACGGTGCGCGGTGATCAGGCCCCGGTACCAGTGGTAGCTGTCCTTGGGCGTTCGGGTCAGGGTGTCGTAGTCGACGTGGACCAGGCCGAAGCGCTGGCTGTAGCCGCGGGCCCACTCGAAGTTGTCCAGCAGGGACCAGACGTAGTAGCCGCGTACGTCCACCCCGGCCGCGACCGCGTCGGCGACGGCGGCGAGGTGGCCGGCCAGGTAGTCGATCCGTTCCGGGTCGTGGACCCGGCCGTCGGGGGTGAGGCTGTCGGCCTCGGCGGAGCCGTTCTCGGTGATCCAGACCGGCGGCAGCCGCGGGTAGCGGGTGTGGAGGCCGCACAGCAGTTCGGTGAGCGCCTCCGGCACGACGGGCCAGCCCATGGTGGTGTACCGGGTCCGGTACGGGTTGAGCTCGGTGACGCCGATGTCCACGGCGGTACGCCGTTCCGGGTCGGCCTCGCGGTGGGGGGCCGCGGCGACGGTGATCGGACGGTAGAAGTTGACGCCGAGGAAGTCCAGCGGAGCTCCGATCAGCTCCAGGTCGCCCGACCGCCGCCAGGGGCCGTCGGCGAGGCCGGCCCAGGTGGCGGCCTCGTGCTGGGGGTAGCGTCCGGCGAGGATCGGCTCCGTCCAGACCTCGTTGTGGAGGACCTCGGCCCGGCGCAGGGCGGCCCGGTCCTCGGGGAGGGAGGAGGCGGCATGGATGCGGTCGAGGTTGAGGGTGATCCCGACCTCCCGGGCGCCCGCGGCCCGCAGCTCCCGGACCGCGAGGCCGTGGGCCACCAGCAGGTGGTGGGCGGCGGCCAGTGCGCCGCGGCCCTCCTCGGCACCGGGTGCGTGGCGGCCCTCGGCGTAGCCCACGAACGCGGAGCAGTACGGCTCGTTGAGGGTGATCCAGCGCTCGACCCGGTCCCCGTAGCGCTCGGCGGCGAGGGCGGCGAACTCGGCGAACGCCTCGGCGCTCGCCCGGACCCGCCAGCCGCCCCGGTCCTCCAGCGCCTGCGGCAGGTCCCAGTGGTAGAGGGTCGCGGCAGGCGCGATCCCGGCGGCCAGCAGTTCGTCGATCAGCCGGTCGTAGAAGTCCAGGCCCTTCGGGCTGACCGCGCCGGTGCCGTCCGGCAGGAGACGCGGCCAGGAGATCGAGAAGCGGTAGCCGTCGACGCCGAGCTCCCGGAGCAGGGCGACGTCCTCGGGGTAGCGGTGGTAGTGGTCGCAGGCGGTGTCGCCCGTCGCGCCGCCGAGCGTACGGCCGGGGGTGTGACTGTAGGTGTCCCAGATGGACGGGCCGCGGCCGTCCTCGTCGTGGGCGCCCTCGATCTGGTAGGCGGCGGTGGCGGCGCCGAAGCGGAAGCCGGCGGGCAGTTCCGGGAAGGCCGGGGTGCTCATGCGCACCTCTTGGTGATTCGCTCACTTCGTTCGCTCATGCGGCGGGGGTACCTCACGGGTTTCGGGGATCGGGCGCGGGGCCCGGCCCGTCGGGGGCCGGACCCGCACACGGCGGTCAGAGCTCCGGCGTCAGGCCGCGCTCGCGCAGCCAGGAGAGCTGGGCGGGCGGGTTGGCGCCGCAGCCGCCGCCGTGGTCGGCGAAGGGCCACACCGTCATGGTGCGGTCCTCGCCCGCGTAGCGGTTGAAGGCGGCGTAGACCGTCTGCGGCGGGCAGACCGGGTCCATCAGGCCGACGCTGAACAGCGCGGGGGCGGTGGCCCGCTGGGCGAAGTGGACGCCGTCGAAGTAGTCGAGGGTGTCGAGGGTCGGCTGCACCCGGTGCGGGCTGTGCCAGCGCAGGTACTTGACGATCTCCTGGTACGGCCCCTCCAGGGCGAGCTGCGGGGCCCTGCGGAAGTGGCACAGGAACGGCACGTCGGACATCACCGCCGCCACCCGGTCGCCGGTGAGTCCGGCGACGGCGAGCGCCAGGCCGCCGCCCTGGCTGCCGCCGGTCGGCACGATCCGGTCGGTGTCGAGACCGGGCAGCTGCTCGACCGCGTCCACGGCGCGGACGCAGTCGGCGATCAGCCGCCGGTAGTAGTAGTTCTCGGGTGAGTCGATACCCCGGGTCATGAAGCCCTCGGACCACTGCGTACCGTCGCCCTCGCCCCGGTCGGGAGTGGCGTGGCCCTGGCCGCGGCTGTCGACGACCAGGTGGGCGTACCCGGCGGCGGACCAGAACAGGTGGTCGGTGGGGCGCCCCCGACCGCCGCTGTAGCCCTGGTAGCTGACGACGACCGGCAACGGGCCGTCCACGCCGAGCGGGCGCAGCAGCCAGGCGGCGACCGGCTCACCGTTCCAGCCGGGGAAGCGCACGTCGTCCACCTCGACGGTGCGCAGTCCGTACCGCGCGGTGACGCGTTCGGCCTTGACCGACCCGCCGTGCGAGCGGGCCTCGTCAAGGGTGCGCCGCCAGAACTCGTCGAAGTCCTGCGGCATGGTCGACTCGGGCCGGTAGCTGACGAGTTCGTCGAGTCCGAAGTCGGTGAGCGACATGGGGGAGACCTCCGGATGGAGCGCTGACGAGCTGACGGGGTGGGGCGTGAGCAGCGACATGGGGGCCGCCTCCGGGCGGCTGGGTGGCGGGGCTTCGGGTGACGGGTGGCTTCGGGTGGCGGGCGGCTTCGGGTGACGGATGGCTTCGGATGGCGGCCCGCCCATCCCGTGGGCGGGCCGCCGGTCCGTGGGGCCCTCAGTCGGCCCGGCCCGCCGTTTCGAACCGGAAGGCGGCGAGGCGGAAGTCGCCGTGGAGGGTCAGGCACAGGTCGTGGACACCGTCGAGCGGTGCGGCGAGCTCGGCGGTGACGGTCGTCCAGGCGTAGCGGTCGCCGGTGACGGGCACCTCGATCTCGGCCAGCACCCGCTCGCCCTGCCGGATTTCGAGCAGCGCACGGCCGGCTCCGGCCTCGTCACGGGCGGCCTCGGCCTCGACCCGGACGGCTCCGGAGAGGTCGACGTCCCGGAAGAGGAGCGTCGCGGGGTGCGCGGGGTCGGTGGGCGTGACGGCGTCGCCGTCGGTGCGGGTGGCGTCGCCGATGGTGGCCTCCTCGTAGTCGTCGAAGTCGACGGCCTCGGTCCGGCGTCCGACGCCCACCCTGGGTGCGGCGGCCGTCCCGGTCACGGTGAGCGGCGCGTTGAGGACCGGATGGTCGGCGCAGCGGGCGACGACCACCTCGTAGCCGCCCGGGTCGACGGCGAAGGCGCCGGTGGCGACGGACCAGTGGGCGAGCTGCTCGGCCGACAGCCGGAACGTCAGTTCGCGGCTCTTCCCCGGCTCCAGGCGGACCTTGGCGAAGTCGGCGAGGCGCAGCCGGGGCGCGTCGTAGCGGGCCCCCAGGGCGCGGACGTAGAGCTGGACCACCTCGCTGCCGGGCCTCTGTCCGCTGTTCTCCAGGGTCAGGGTGACGTCGACCGAGCCGTCCTGGCCGATCGACGGCTGCGACAGGCGCAGGTCGCGGTAGGCGAAGTCGGTGTAGGACAGCCCGTGGCCGAAGGGGTAGAGGGGGGTGGCCCGGTGGTACTGGTAGGTCCAGCCGGCCTTGATGATGTCGTAGTCGAGCGGGGCGGGCAGCGGGTCGTCGCCCCGGTACCAGGTCTGCGGCAGGCGGCCGGCGGGCTCGGCCTCGCCGAGCAGCACGGCGGCCAGCGCGTGTCCTGTTTCCTGTCCGCCGTGGGAGGTCCACACCACGGCGGGCAGGTGCTCGTCGGCCCAGTCGAGGGCGTAGGGGTAGCTGCTCATCACGACCAGCGCGGTGTCCGGGCGGACGGCCGCGACGGCGCGCAGCAGTTCCTCCTGCCCCTCGGGCAGGTCGATGTCCGCACGGTCCTCGGTCTCCCGACCGTTGATCATCGGGTGGTTGCCGAGGACGACGACCGCGACGTCGGCGTTCTCGGCGGCGGCCCGGGCCTCGGCCGCGCCGTCACGCACCAGCTCGCGCTGCCAGCGCTCGGCGTCGTCGGCGCTCTCGGCGGTGACGGTGACCCGGCCGTCGGTCGGGTCCACGGCGGCGTAGCGCCCGGTGAAGACGGAGCGGAGCAGCACGGTGTCCGCACCGGCCGGTTCGAGCCGGAAGGTCTCCTTGACGAACCAGCTCTTGATCACTTCCTGGTCCGCGGCCAGGGCGTCGTCGTCCTGGAGGCTCAGGTAGCGGCCGGTGTCGGCGGCGCGCAGCGTGGCGGCGCCGCCGCCCCAGTCGGTCACGTCGAAGGCGGACTTGCCGAGCAGGTCACCGGTGGTGCGCGAGCGCAGGGTGATCCGGTCGGAGCCCTCCACCCGGACCACCTCACCGCCGTGGGCGTCGAGCGCGGCGGTGAGGCCGTCGGCGACGGTGACCCGGTAGGGCAGGGTGCCGCTGTACCAGTCCTCGTACAGCGTGTCGGCGAGCGGGCCGATGACGGCGATCCGGGGCGTGCGGGCCGGGTCGAGCGGTAGCAGGCCGTCGTTCTTGAGCAGCACCGTCGACTCGATCGCGGCGTGCCGGGCGAGCTCGCGGTGCTCGGGGCTGTCGATCACCTCGGGGCCGGTGCCGGCGTACGGGTCGAGCTCGGGGTCGAACTCGCCGAGGCGGAACCGAACTTCGAACTGGCGGCGGACCGCCAGGTCGACGTCGTCCTGGGTGAGCAGGCCACGCTCCAGGGCGTCGCGCAGCCGGCCGATGATCGTCTCGCTGTCCTCGCCGTGGTCGGTGAAGCTGTCGATGCCGGCCTTGAGCGCCGCCGCGTGGGACTCGACGTGGTCGTCGAAGTAGTGCTCGGGGTCGACCAGGTTGGACGGCGCCTCGGCGTCGCTGACCACGAACAGCTCGTGGCCGGTCGGCCGCGCCCAGCGGCGCAGCTCCGCCTCGATCAGCGGACTGACGTGGCAGGGACGGCCGTTGACCAGGTTGTAGGCGGCCATCGCGCCGGTCGCGGCGCCGGAGGCGACCACCGGGCGGAAGGCGGCCAGGTCGTACTCCTGGAGCACCCGCGGGCGCAGCCCGGAGGAGGTGGTGCAGCGGTCGTCCTCGTTGTTGTAGGCGAGGAAGTGCTTGAGTACCGGGGCGGTCCGCAGGTAGGTCGGGTGGTCGCCGGCGAGGCCCCGGCAGAACGCCTCGCCGATCCGGGCGGTGTGCACCGGGTCCTCGGAGTAGCCCTCCTCGTTGCGGCCCCAGCGCGGGTCGCGCAGCAGGTTGAGCACGGGCGCCCAGGCCTGCAGCGAGTTGGCCCCCCGCTCGGCCGTGCTGATCGCCGGCGGGCGGTGGTAGTGGAAGGCGCGCAGCTCGGTCGAGACCGCCTCGGCGACCCGGTTCACCAGGTCCGTGTCCCAGCTGGCGCCGAGACCGACGGCCTGCGGGAAGACCGTCGCCTCCCCGAGCCAGGAGACTCCGTGCAGGCCCTCGCTGCCGGTACGGAACGGGGCGATGCCGAGGCGCGGTACGGCGGGCGCGTACTGGTGCAGCATCGCGAGCCGTTCGTCGAGCGTGAGCCGTTCGACCAGGTCGTCGACACGCTTGCGCAGCGGTAGCGCGGGATCACGGAAAGCGGGCAGGTCGGCTGCGGACACGGGCACGGAACTCACGTGGAATACCCCTCGGGCGGGCTGGGTGCGATGGCCTTAGGTCGAAGCGCTTCGACGCTGACACGCTCCAGTTGGCCTGTCAACTGTCCTGGTAACAAACAATTTTGTATTTGTTCAGCCTCTTGCCGAACCAGTAACGCGTCGTTAGTCTCGCCGAAACATCCAAGCGCTTCGACGCTTCGACGGAGAGGGGCCACGCCGCCATGAGATCCGGACTGAACCGCAGGACGTTTCTGAGTAGCGCCGTCACGATCGCGGGAGTCGCCGCGATGGCACCCGTGCTGTCCGCCTGCGGCGGCGGCGGCCCGGCCAAGAAGGGCGGCGTGAACACCAAGGAGGGCCTCAAGGCGGCCCTTCCCACCTACGCGCCGAACAGCACCGCCGTCACGGCGGAGATTCCCTCCGTGCCCGGCGGCGCCGACACCGCGACGGACCCCGCCTACCTCTCCTACCCGGCCTCCCCGCCCGTCACCATCTCCGGCGTTCCGGGCAAGGGCGGCAGCTACACGGCGGTCACCCCGCTGTGGGGCACCAACCCGCCCGTCGGCAACTCCTTCTACCAGGCGATGAACAAGGCCCTCGGGGTCGAACTCACCATCAAGCCGGCGGACGGCAACAACTACAACACCATCATCCCGACGATGACCGCCGCCAAGAAACTGCCGGACTGGATCAACCTGCCCTCCTGGTGGAACCCGAACTTCAACACCGGCTCGCTGACGGGCACCCAGCTCGCGGACCTCACGCCGTACCTGTCCGGCGACAAGATCAAGAAGTACCCGAACCTGGCCGCCCTCCCCACCGGCGCCTGGCAGGTCGGCGCCTGGGGCGACAAGCTCTACGGGATCCCCTGCGGGCCCACCAACTTCGCCATCGCCGGGACGACCATGTACCGCCGGGACATCCTCGATGCCCGGGGCATCACGGCCGACCAGGTGAAGTCCGCCGACGACCTGATGAACCTCGGCAAGGAGCTGACCGACGCGAAGCGGGGCGTCTGGGCCTTCGACGACGTGTGGACCTACCTCTACACGTGCTGGGGCGCTCCCCAGAAGTGGAAGGTCGACAACGGCAAGCTGGTCCACCTCTTCGAGACCCAGGAGTTCCTGGAGGCCCTCGACTGGCACAACCGGCTGGCCAGCGCCGGGTACGTGCACCCGGACGCGCTCGCCGGTGACAACGCCAACGGCAACACCCGCTTCTACAGCGGGAAGTCACTGATCCAGGGTGGCGGAACGGGCGCCTGGAACCTGTCCGACTACCAGGCCGGCACCGCCGCGGACCCGAACTACCGGCGCGGCGCGTTCAACGCCATCACCGCCGACGGCAAGGGCGCGCCCGTCATCTACATGGGCGCCGCCACCAGCATGATCAGCTACCTCAACGCCGACCTGAAGCCCGCGCAGATCGAGGAACTCCTCGCGGTCGCGAACTACCTCGCCGCCCCCTACGGCACGGCCGAGTACACCCTGATCAACTTCGGCGTCGAGGGTGTCCACCACAACCGGGTGAACGGCGTGCCGACCTTCACGGAGGAGGGCAAGAAGGACGTCCAGCCCACGACCTTCCCGTTCCTGGCCGCTCCCTCCTCGGTGATCAGCAACCCGGGGGGCGAGACCGTCACCAAGGACTACTCGGCCTGGCAGGCCGCCAACGTCAAGGCGCTCACCAAGCCGCTCTTCTGGGGCATGACCTACAGCATGCCGCAGGCGATCGCCGCGGCCGAGGCCGCGCAGAGCGTCAACGACACCGTGAAGGACTGCTACCACGGCAAGAAGAAGGTCTCGGACGTGCAGTCCGCCGTCTCCAGCTGGCAGTCCGGCCCCGGCGAGCGGCTCAAGCAGTGGATGACCGACAACGTCCTCAACAAGTACGGCACCGGCCAGTGAGCACGACCCGGCCCGCGCGCCCGGCAGGACCGGTACGGCTCAGCTGGCGGACGAGGCTGCGGCGTGACAAGTCGCTCCTGCTGATGACGGTGCCGGCGGTCGTCCTGCTCCTGGTGTTCAACTACGCGCCGCTGTTCGGCATCGTCACCGCCTTCCAGGAGTACGACCCGCTGGTCGGGGTCTGGAACAGCGAGTGGGTCGGCTTCGACCAGTTCCGGATCCTCTTCGGCGACCCGGCGTTCTGGGACTCGTTGAAGAACACCCTGTACCTCAGTCTCGTCCAGCTGATCCTCTTCTTCCCGATCCCGATCGCGCTGGCCCTGCTGCTCAACTCCGTGGTGAGCGACAGGATCCGCAACCTCTTCCAGTCCGTCGTCTACCTGCCGCACTTCTTCTCGTGGGTGCTGGCGATCACGATCTTCCAGCAGATGCTGGGCGGCGCCGGCATGCTCAACCAGTTCCTGCGCCAGCACGACATCGGCACCTGGGACATCATGACCAACCCGGACACCTTCGCGCTGCTGGTCACCTCCCAGGCGGTGTGGAAGGAGGCGGGCTGGGGGATCATCGTCTTCCTCGCGGCGCTCAGCGCGATCAACACCGAGCTGTACGAGGCCGCGGCGGCGGACGGCGCCGGCCGGTTCCGGCGGATGTGGCACATCACGCTGCCGGGCCTGCGCGGAGTGGTCGTGCTGATGCTGGTCCTGCGCCTCGGCAACGCGCTGACCGTCGGCTTCGAGCAGTTCCTGATCCAGCGGGAGGCGGTCGGCCACGAGGCCGCGGACGTCCTGGACACCTTCTCCTTCTACTACGGCATCGCCACCGGCGGCTACAGCATCGGTGCGGCGGCCGGGCTCTTCAAGAGTGTGGTCTCCCTCCTGCTCATCTGGGGGGCCAACCGGCTGGCGCACGCCTTCGGCGAGGACGGGTTGTACAGAAAATGACCAACGCACTCACCATCGCCTCCCGGCGCGGGAAGCACGACACGCGGACCGCTGCCGCACGGCGTCGGGCCCGCTCCGGCCGCCCGGTCTGGGAGGAACCGCCGACCCCGCTCGGCCAGACCGCCAAGGGGCTCACGCTCGGCGGGACGCTCGCCGTCATCCTGGTCCCGCTCTGGGTCATCGTGCTGACCAGCTTCTCCACCCCCGGGGCGGTCAACCGGGCCGGCGGCCTGGTGATCTGGCCGGACGGCCTCACCACCGAGACGTACCGCCAGATGCTCGCCGATCCGACCGTCCGCACCTCGTTGCTGGTGAGCCTGGGCATCACCGTGGTCGGGACCGCGATCTCCATGGGCGTCTCGATCCTCTGCGCCTACGGCCTCTCCCGGCCGCGCTCGCTCGGGCACCGCTTCGTCCTGCTGCTGCTGATCATCACGATGTTCGTCGGCGGCGGCCTGATCCCGAGCTTCCTGGTGGTGACCGGCCTGGGCGGCTACGGCCAGTGGTGGTCGCTGATCCTGCCGAGCGCGGTCTCCGTCTTCAACATCCTGGTGCTGCGCGCCTTCTACCAGGAGACCTCCTCCGAACTGATCGACGCGGCCCGGATGGACGGCGCCGGGGAGTGGCGGATCCTGTGGTCCGTCGTCCTGCCCACCTCACGCGCCGTCACCGCCGTCACCGCACTGTTCTACGCGGTCGGGTACTGGAACTCGTTCTTCAACGTCATGCTCTACATGCCGACGGACAGTCAGAAGTGGCCGCTCCAGTACGTGTTGCTCACCTACGTCAACCGGGGCAACGGTCTGCCCGGGTCCGTCAACTCCGGCTTCGGGAGCACCCACGCGCAGACCGCCCCGCTGGCGCTGCAGATGGCGGTCGTGGTCCTCACCCTGGTACCACTGATGATCGTGTACCCGTTCGTACAGAAGCACCTGCGCGCCGGTGTGCTCACCGGCGCGATCAAGGGCTGAGCGCTCCGCACGGGCCCCGAGGCCCCTACGGAGCGGGAGCGGGCCCACGCGGACCTCCCCGTCGCACGACCGGGACCGCTCCCCACCGGAACCGAAACGAAGGAAACAGAGCGATGGTGACACTCGCCGATGTGGCCAGGCACGCCGGCGTCTCGTCGAGCACGGTCAGCTACGCCCTCAGCGGCAAGCGGCCGATCTCCGACGAGACCAGGGTCCGCGTCGAACGGGCCATCACGGACCTCGGTTACCACCCCAACGCGGGCGCCCGGGCCCTGGCCGGCAAGCGCTCGCACATCATCGCCCTGGTGGTGCCGCTCCACCCCGAGGTGCACGTGCCCACGATGACGGAGATCGCCATCGCGGTCACCGTGGCCGCCCGTGAACACGGCTACGACGTCCTGCTGCTCACCAACGACGAAGGCCCCGAAGGCGTCCGCCGGGTCGCCGCCACGGGGCTCGCCGACGGGGTGATCCTGATGGACGTCCGGCTGGACGACGACCGAATCCCGGTCCTGCGGGCCGAGGACATCCCGGCCTCACTCATCGGCCTGCCCGACGACCCCGCCGGACTGTCCTGCGTCGACCACGACTTCGCCACCGCGGGCGCCCTGTGCGCCGACCACCTGGCCGACCTCGGCCACCGCGACATCGCCTTCATCGGCTACAGCAGCGGCGTCTACCGGCGCCACGCCGGCTACGCCGAACGCACCCTGAGCGGCTTCCGTGCCCGCGCCGAGCGACGGGGCCTGCGTTTCCTCCACCGGCCGTGCGAGGGCACCTACGAGAGCACCGCGGGCACGCTGGCCCGCATCCTCGCGGACCGCCCGGACACCACCGGGTTCGTGGTGCAGAACGAGGCCGCGATCGGCCCGCTGCTGAGCCTGCTGCGCGCCAGCGGGCGGACCGTGCCGGAGGACGTCTCCGTCATCGCCATCTGCCCCGACCCGCTGGCCGAGCAGCACTCGCCCCGGCTCACCTCCGTGACCAGTCCGAAGAGGGAGCTCGGGCAGGTCGCCGTCGACCAGGTCATGGCGAGGATCGCCGCGACCGCGGCGGGCGGCGATCCGGAGGACCAACTCCTCCTGATGCCACCGGAACTGGTGGTCCGCGAGAGCACCGCACCGGCGCCGCAGCGCAGTTGACACCACGACCAGAGGACGGTTCCCAGATGGACATCCGCCGGCTCACCGACCGTCTCGGCGGCCTCGCCTTCGGCGGCGACTACAACCCCGAGCAGTGGGACGCGGAGGTGTGGAAGCAGGACGACGAGCTGATGCGCCGGGCGCGCGTCAACCTCGCCACCGTCGGCGTCTTCTCCTGGGCCCTGATGGAGCCCGAGGAGGGCCGCTACGAATTCGGCTGGCTCGACGCCCACCTCGACCGGCTGCACGCGGGCGGCGTCGCCGTCGACCTGGCCACCCCCACCGCCTCCCCGCCCCCCTGGTTCACGCTGGCCCACCCCGACGCCCTGCCGGTCGGCCCCGACGGCGCCCACCTCACCCACGGCAGCCGGGACACCTACTGCCTCGCCGCGCCGGCCTACCGCCGGGCCGCCCGCCGCATCGCCGACGCCCTCGCCGAACGCTACGGCGACCACCCGGCGCTCGCTCTATGGCATGTCCACAACGAGTATGCGACCCTCTGCTGGTGCGACCACGCCGCCGCGGCCTTCCGGGTCTGGCTGCGCGCCCGCCACGGCTCCCTCGACGCCCTCAACGAGGCCTGGGGCACGGCCTTCTGGAGCCAGCGCTACACCGCGTGGGAGCAGATCCTGCCGCCCCGCACCAGCCAGTGGCACCGCAACCCCGGCCAGGCCCTGGACTTCAGCCGCTTCTGGTCCGACGAGACCCTCGCCGCCTACCGCGAGCAGCGCGACGCGATCCGCGCGCACAGTGACCACCCGGTGACGACCAACCTCATGCTGCCCGGCTACCAGAACCTGGACCTGTGGGCCTTCGGCCGCGAGGTCGACCTGGTCGCCGTCGACCACTACCCCACCGGACCCGGCATCGACGCCGCCGCCGACACCGCCTTCGGCGCCGACCGGGCCCGCTCCTTCGGCGGCGGCGCCCCCTGGCTGCTGATGGAACAGGGCACCAACACCGTCTACGCCGGCGACCGCACCCTCGGCAAGGAGCCGGGCGAGATCCTGCGCCACTCGCTCGGCCACATCGCCCGCGGCTCGGAGGGCGCGCTGTTCTTCCAGTGGCGCCAGTCCCGGGCCGGAGCCGAGCAGTGGCACTCGGCGATGATCCCGCACGCCGGGCCGGACAGCCGCACCTTCCGCGAGGTCACGGCGGCCGGAGAGGCCGTCGCCCGGCTCGGCGAACTCGCCGGCTCCACCGTCCGGGCCGAGGTCGCCGTCCTGCACGACTCCGACTCCTGGTGGGCGATGAAGGTCGACGGGCTCCCGTCGTCCGAACTCGACTACCACGCCGCGCTGCGCCGCGCCCACCGGGCACTGTGGGACGCCGGCCGGACGGTCGACTTCGCCCACCCCGAACACGACCTGAGCCGCTACCGGCTGGTCGTCGCCCCGGCCCTGTTCCTGCTCACCGACGCGGGTGCCGAGAACCTGCGCGACTACGTCGCCGCCGGCGGCACACTGCTCGTCCAGCCCTTCAGCGGCGCCGTCGACGAGCGCCTCCACTCCCGGCTCGGCGGCTACCCGGCCGCACCGCTGCGCGAGGCGCTGGGCATCCGGGTCGAGGAGTACCGCCCGCTGCGACGGGACGAGGAGGTCACCCTCTCCGACGGCTCCACCGCCGTCGCGTGGAGCGAGTCCCTGCGCACCGAGGGCGCCGAGGCGCTCGCCGCCTACACCCACGGCATGCTCGCCGGCAGCCCGGCGCTCACCCGCCACGACTTCGGGGTCGGCCACGGCTGGTACCTCTCCACCCGGCTCGACGATTCCGGTTACGCCGCCCTCATCGGCCGACTGCTGACGGAGGCCGGCGCCACCCCGGAGGGTCCGGGCCTGCCGCCCGGCGTCGAGGCCGTCTCGCGGCACGCCCCGGACGGCCGCGGCTGGCAGGTGCTGCTCAACCACCGCGCGGAGGCCGTACCGCTGCCGCAGCCCGGCCACGACCTGCTCACGGACGGCACCGTCAGCGAACTGCCGCCCGGCGGCTGTGCGGTCCTGCGCGCGCACTGAACGCTCCCCGCCTCTCCCCCGCCCCACCGAGGAAGGCCACCATGACCGACGCACCCGAGACGATCCGCTGGGGTCACGACGCCCTGGAGCTGGAGATCGGCCTGGGCGGGGACGACACCCCCCGGCTGCACCGCATCGGCGCCCCCGGCGAGGCCACCGCGGCGCCCCGCCCCGGCGCACCGCTGCCGCTGGTGGAGGTGACGACCGCCGCCCTCGGCCGCCACTGGTCGGGCCGGCACCTCATCAACACCGCCCTCGGCGCGCGGCTGCGCCACCGCTCCCACAGCGCGAGCCGGGACGGCGAGTGGCACGTGCTCACCGTCGAGCTCCACGAGCCGGAGACCGGTCTGACCGCCGAGGCGGTCTACCGGTCGATGGACGGCCTGCCGGTGCTGCGCGGCGAAGTCCTGCTGCGCAACGAAGGGACGCGGACGCTGCACCTGGAGTCGGTCGGCTCGCTCGTGGCGGGCTGCCTCACCGGCTGCGACCCGGCGGCCCTGGACGACGCCGACCTGCTCTGGGCGGAGAACGACTGGCTCGCCGAATGCCGGTGGCAGCGCAGGCCGCTACGGGTCTCGTCGCCCGACCGCAACGGCCGCATCCACTACAGCGCCGGCCGGAGCAGCCACGTCCTGGCCGGACAGGGCGTGTGGTCCAGCTGCGGTCACCTGCCGATGGGCGGGCTGACGGACCGCGGCTCCGGCCGTACCTGGCTGTGGCAGATCGAGCACAACGGCGGCGGCTGGCGCTGGGAGTGCGGTGTCCGCGACGACGCCGCGTACGCGGCGCTGTACGGCCCCACCGACGCCGATCACGGGTGGCGTCACCCCCTGGCGCCCGGTGCCGAGTTCCGTACCGTGCCGGTGGCCCTCGCGTTCGCCGCCGACGGTGGCCCGGACGGCGCTTTCGCCGCCCTCACCGGCTACCGCCGGGCCACCCGGCGTCCGCATCCCGACCACCGCCGGCTGCCGGTCGTCTTCAACGACTACATGAACTGCCTGATGGGCGACCCCACCACGGCCAAGCTGCTGCCCCTGGTCGACGCCGCCGCCGAGGCCGGGGCGGAGTACTTCGTCGTCGACGCCGGCTGGTACGCCGAGGAGAGTGAGAACTGGTGGGAGACCGTCGGCGCGTGGGAGCCGTCCGCCTCCCGCTTCCCCGGGGCGAACGGGATCCACGAGGTGCTGGACCACGTCCGGAAGCGCGGCATGATCCCCGGTCTGTGGCTGGAGCCGGAGGCGATCGGGGTCTCCAGCCCGGTCGCCGAGTCCCTGCCGGATGAGGCGTTCTTCCGCCGTGACGGGCAGCGCGTCATCGAGGGCGGCGGCCGGCACCACCTGGACCTGCGCCACCCCGCCGCCCGCGCCCATCTGGACGGTGTGGTGGACCGCCTGGTCGGCGAGTGGGGCGTCGGCTACCTCAAGCTCGACCACAACACCGACCCGGGCTCCGGCACCAGCGGCCACCCCGGCGAGGCCCCGGCCGCCGGTCTGCTGGGCCACAACCGGGCCCAACTCGACTGGCTCGACGGCATCCTGGACCGCCACCCGGGCCTGGTGATCGAGAACTGCGCCTCCGGTGGCATGCGGATGGACCACGCCCTGCTCTCCCGGCTGCAGCTGCAGTCCACCAGCGACCAGCAGGACCTCCTGCTCTACCCGCCCATCGCGGCCGCCGCGCCCACCGCCGTGACGCCCGAGCAGGGAGCCGTCTGGGCCTACCCCCAGCCCGAGGACAGCCTCGACGAAGTCGCCCTGACCATGGCCAGCGCGCTCCTCGGCCGCATCCACCTCTCCGGCCGGCTCACCGAACTCTCCCTGGAGGCCCAGGGGTTGGTCCGCGAGGCGGTGGCCGTCCACAAGTCCGTCCGGGCCGACCTGCCCCACACGCTGCCCGCCTGGCCGCTCGGCCTCCCGGGCTGGGAGGACCCGTGGATCGCCCTGGCGCTGCGCACCCCGACCACCACGTACGTCACCGTCTGGCGCCGCTCCGACTCGGAGGCCGTCAGGGATCTCGACCTGCCCCACCTGGCCGGGACCGAGGTCCGCGCCGAGGTGCTCTACCCGTCGTCCAGCCGGGCCGCCGCCGTCTGGCACCCGGACACCGCCGACCTCACCGTGACCCTGCCCGCGGCTCCGTCCGCCGTTCTTCTCCGCCTGACCCACCAAACGACTCAGGGAATCTGACGATGCGCCGGGTGTCCGCGCGCGCTCCACCGCGCGGCCCGCATCCGTACGGAGCCACGCTTTGCGTCCGGGCCCGACCCCATGCAGCCGCATCGGGCCCTTGCCGTCCAGAACGCGGGAGTTCGACCCCACCCGAGCACCACGCACCCCCCACCCCACTGGAGGGAAACGCATGAAATGGTCAGTCCACCCCTGCCGTGAACGCGTCATCGCGGCCGCTGCGGCGCTGTCGCTGGCGGTCACCGGCGCGATCGCCGCCGTCGCGCCGCCCGCCACCGCCGCACCGTCGGCCGCCGCGAGCTCCGTGTCGGTGTCCGTCGACGCCGCCCTGCAGCTCGCCACCATCCCCGCCACCGGCGTCGGGACCAACGTCGCGGTGTACGACGGCACGATGAACGCCGCCGCCACCCCCGGCCTGCTCCGCACCGCCGGCATGGGCGCCGTCCGGTACCCCGGCGGCAGCTACGCCGACATCTACCACTGGCAGACCGGCACCGCCGAGGGCGGCCGGTACGTCGCCCCGAACACCGGCTTCGACGCCTTCATGGGCACCGTCCGCGCCGCCGGAGCCCAGCCGGTCATCACCGCCAACTACGGCTCCGGCACCCCCCAGGAGGCCGCCGACTGGGTCCGGTACGCCAACGTCACCAAGGGCTACGGCATCACGTACTGGGAGATCGGCAACGAGGTCTACGGCAACGGCCAGTACGGCGCCGCCTGGGAGTACGACACCCACGCCAGCAAGAGCGCCACGACCTACGCGACCAACCTGGTGCAGTACGCCTCGGCGATGAAGGCGGTCGACCCGAGCATCAAGATCGGCGCCGTGCTGACCACCCCCGGCAACTGGCCGGACGGCCTCGTCGGCCCCGGCGACACGATGGACTGGAACCACACCGTCCTGTCGATCGCCGGCTCCAAGGTCGACTTCGTCATCGTGCACTCCTACCCGGGCAGCACCAGCCCGGCCGACCTGCTCACCAAGCCGCAGGCCGAGATCCCGAACATCGCCGGCAGCGTGCGCGCGCTGATCAACCAGTACACCGGATCCAACGCCCCCAACGTCGGCATCGCGGTGACCGAGGTCAACGCCACCAACTACCGGACGACCTCCCCCAACGGCCTGTTCGCCCCGGACGAGTACCTCACCTGGATGGAGAACGGCGCGTTCACCGTGGACTGGTGGGCCCTGCACAACGGCACGGACTGCAGCAAGCTGAGCACCGTCGAGGGCGCCACCGAGTACGAGGACTACGGGATGCTCTCCAGCGGCGCCTCCTGCGAGCCGCCCCTGAACACCCCGTTCCCCGCCTACTACGGCACCCAGATGATCTCCAGGCTGGGCGCGCCCGGGGACACGCTGGTCAAGGCCGCCAGCTCGTCCTCGCTGCTCTCCGCGCACGCCGTCCGCCGCGCCAACGGCGACGTGACCGTGATGCTGATCAACAAGGACCCGAAGAACAGCGCCACCGTGAACCTCTCCTACACCGGGTTCACCCCCTCCTCCGCCGCCCCGACCGTCCACTCCTACCTCAAGAACGCCGGCTCGATCGGCACCACCACGGCCGGCACCCCGACCGCCCAGACCGTGCCGGCCTACGGCATCACGGTCGTCCAGATGCACCCGACCAGCGCGCCCTGCCGGGTCGTCTACAACAAGAACGAGTGGCCCGGCGGCCTGATCGGCACCGTCACCGTCGTCAACAACAGCCTCGGCCAGGTCAACGGCTGGCACCTCGGCTTCACCTTCGCCGGCGACACCCGCATCACCGACACCTGGAACGCCTCGGTGACGCAGAGCGGCCCGAGCGTCAACGCCGGGAACGTCGCCTACAACGCCGCGGTCCCGCAGGGCGGCAGCGTCCAGTGGGGCTTCAAGGCCACCTGGTCCAGCAGTGACGCCAATCCTTCCGCCTTCTGGTTCAACGGCGCGTCCTGCGCGATCGGCTGAACCCCGACCGGTGGTGCCCCGGACGTCTCAAGCCTCCGGGGCACCGCCCCATCACAGCGAAAACCCGAGAGGAACCGATCCAGTGCCAACCCAGCCGACGGCGGGCAGCACCGTCACCAATCCCGTCATCCCCGGCTTCCATCCCGACCCCAGCGTCTGCCGCGTCGGCGACGACTACTACCTGGTCTGCTCAAGCTTCGAGTACTTCCCCGGCATCCCGGTCTTCCACAGCCGCGACCTGGTCAACTGGACGCAGATCGGCAACGCCCTGGACCGACCCAGCCAGCTGCGCCTGCCGCGCGACATGCCCTCCTCCGCCGGGATCTACGCACCCACGCTGCGCCACCACGACGGCCGGTTCTGGCTGATCGTCACCAACGTCGGCGACCACGGCAACGTGCTCTTCACCGCCACCGACCCGGCCGGCCCCTGGTCCGAGCCGGTCCGGCTGCCCGGCGTCCCCGGCATCGACCCGGACCTCGCCTGGGACGAGGACGGCACCTGCTGGTGCACCGTCGCCGGGATCTCCCAGGTCCGCCTCGACCCCTACACCGGCAAGACCGACGGCGAGCCGGAGCGGACCTGGTCCGGTACCGGCGGCCAGGCCCCCGAGGCCCCGCACCTGTACCGGATCGGCGACTACTGGTACCTGCTGATCGCCGAGGGCGGCACCGAACGCGGCCACTGCGTGTCCGTCGCCCGCAGCCGCACCCCCACCGGACCCTTCGAGTCGTGCCCGGCCAATCCGATCCTGACCCACCGCAGCACCGGACACCCCGTCCAGAACACCGGCCACGCCGACCTGGTGCAGGCGCCCGACGGCTCCTGGCGGATGGTGCTGCTCGGCGTACGGCCGGGTGGCGGCACCCCCGGCTGGCACGTCCTCGGCCGCGAGACCTTCCTCGCCCCCGTCGAGTGGGTGGACGACTGGCCGGTCGTCGGCGAGCTCACCCTCGACCTGCCCGCGCCCGCCTGGCCGCTGCACCCCACCCCCGCCGAGCCGGTCCGGGACGACTTCGACCAGGCCGAACTGCACCCCCGGTGGATCTCGCTGCGCGAGCGTCCCGCCCACCTGTGCACCACCGAGGAGCGCTCGGGCTGGCTGACCCTCCACGCCGCCGGCCGCTCGCTGGACGAGAACGACGCGGTGTTCGTCGGCCGGCGACAGCAGCACCTCGTCTGCCGGGCCCGCACCCTGATCGACCCCGCCCAGGGGCGCGGCGGCCTGGCCGTCCGGCTGGACGAGCAGCACCACTACGAGATCGAGGCCGGCGACGGCGAGGTGAAGGTGTTCGCCCGGATCGGGCCGCTGCGCACCGAGGTGGCGTCCCGGCCGGTGGCCGCCGGGCCGGTCGTGCTCGGCGTCGGGATCGCCCCGCAGCCGCCTGGCGAGGCCCGCACCGGACCGGACGTCCTCTCCTTCGGCGTCGAGGAGCCGGACGGCACGTTCACCGCGCTCGGCGCCCTTGAGGGCCGCTACCTCTCGACCGAGGTGGCCGGCGGCTTCACCGGCCGGGTGATCGGCATGTACGCCGCGACCGGAACCGTCCACTTCGACTGGTTCGACTACCGGGCGGAGACCACCCCATGACCACCCGTCCGGAAACGCACCACCCGCACACACGAGAGGGACGACACGTGAAGCACGTACACCGACCGGCCGCGCGCCTTGGCGGGCGCCTGGCCGCGCTGCTGACGGCACTGGCCGTCATGACGGGCCTGTTCGCCGGCACCGCGGCCGCCGCGCCCGACTCCCACGGAAAGCCGACCCGGCCGCCGGTCCGGGTCCCGAACAACGCGATGGACGCCGTCGCGCAGATGCAGCCCAGCTGGAACCTGGGCAACACCCTGGACGCCATCCCGAACGAGGACTCCTGGGGCAACGGACAGACCACCAAGGCGACCTTCGACGCCATCTCCGCGGCCGGCTTCCGCAGTGTCCGCATCCCGGTGACCTGGGCCGACCACCAGTCGACCACCGCGCCCTACGCCGTCGACGCCACCTACATGACCCGGGTCAAGCAGCTCGTCGACTGGGCGCTGGCCGACGGACTGTACGTGGTGCTCAACGTCCACCACGACTCGTGGAAGTGGGTCGAGAAGATCCCGACCGACCACGACAACGTGATGGCCCGGTTCGACTCCACCTGGAAGCAGATCGCCACGACGTTCCGCGACGAGCCGCGCAGCCTGGTATTCGAGGGCATCAACGAGCCGAGCGTCGCCGGCGTCACGGACGCGCAGAAGCTCCAGTACCTCAGGGAGCTGCAGACCTCGTTCCACTCCGTGGTCCGCGCCTCGGGCGGCGCGAACGCGAACCGCCTGCTGAGTCTGACCACGCCGGGTGGCAGCCCCACCTCGGCCTACATGGCCGACCTGTACTCCACGATCACCTCGCTGAACGACAGTCAGCTGATCGCGCAGGTGCACTACTACAGCTGGTTCCCGTTCAGCGTGAACGCGGCGGGCGGCACCCTCTACGACGCCGCCGCGCGGCAGAACCTGGACGACACCTTCGCCGACATCCACAAGACCTTCGTCGCCAAGAACATCCCGGTCTACCTCGGTGAGTACGGCCTGCTCGCCTGGCCGGACCACTTCCACCCCTCCCGGATCGAACGGGGTGAGGCGCTGAAGTACTACGAGCACCTCAACTACACCGCGCGCGTCACCGGCGTCACCACCGCCCTGTGGGACCCATTCGCCTACCTGAACCGCGACACCCTCAAGTGGCGTGACCAGGCCCTGTTCGACTGGATCAAGTCGAGCTGGACCACCCGCTCGGGCACCGCCTCCTTCGACAAGATCTACGTGCCGAAGTCCAGCCCGATCGCGGACCGGTCGCTCACCCTGAACCTCAACGGCACCGGCTTCCTGGGGCTGTGGCAGGGCAACACCATGCTGCTCCCGGGGCGGGACTACACCGTCTCCGGCACCAAGCTCACCCTCACCGCCAAGGCGCTGACCCGGCTGGCCGGCAACCGTGCCTACGGCGTCAACTCCACGATCAAGGCCCGCTTCACCCGCGGCCTGCCGTGGCAGATCGACATCGTCACCCAGGACACCCCGGTGCTCACCAACGCCACCGGCACCAACGAGTCGTTCACCGTCCCCACCCAGTACCGGGGTGACGACCTGGCGGCCATGCACTCCACCTACGCCGACGGCACCAACGCCGGCCCGCTCAGCTGGAACCCGTACCAGGAGTTCAACGTGGCCTTCTCGCCGGACTACCCGAACGGCGGGATCGTCCTGACCCCCGACTTCCTGAAGTCGCTCCGCGAGGGCGATCCGGCGACGCTGGTCTTCCACTTCTACAGCGGCGCCACCGCCACCTACAAGGTCACCAAGTCCGGCACCACGGTGACCGGCACCGTTGCCTGACCTCACGTCACATCACGCCCCGGCCGCCGGATCTCCCGGCGGCCGGGGCCCCCTCACGTTCCGAGGTTCACCCATGGTCCAGTTGCCCCCGCGCGTGCTGTTCGGCGCCGCCTACTACCACGAGTACCAGCCGTACGAGCGGCTCAAGGAAGACCTCGACCTGATGGCGGAGGCGAGGTTCACCGTCATCCGGGTCGGCGAGTCGGTCTGGTCCACCTGGGAGCCGGAGAACGGCCGCTTCGACCTGGACTGGCTGCAGCCGGTCCTGGACGCCGCCCACGAACGCGGCATCGCGGTCGTCCTCGGCACCCCCACCTACGCCGTGCCGCCCTGGCTGGCCCGCCAGTACCCCGAGATCGCCGCCGAGAACGGCACCGGGCAGCCCGGCCGCTGGGGCGGCCGCCAGGAGGTCGACTTCAGCCACCCCGCCTTCCGCTTCCACGCCGAACGCGTGGTCCGGAAGATCGTCGCCCGCTACGCCGGCCACCCGGCCGTGATCGGCTACCAGGTCGACAACGAGCCCGGCTGCCGGCTGCCGCACAACCGGGGCGTCTTCGAGCGCTTCGTCGACGACCTGCGGCAGAAGTACGGCGACGTGGAGACCCTCAACCGCGAATGGGGCCTGGTCTACTGGTCCCACCGGCTGACCACCTGGTCCGACCTGTGGACGCCCGACGGGAACGCCCAGCCGCAGTACGACGTCGCCTGGCGGGCGTTCCAGGCTCGCCAGACCAGCGAGTTCATCGCCTGGCAGGCCGACATCGTGCGCGAGTACGCCCACCCGGAGCAGTTCGTCACCACCTGCCTCCACTACAACCACCCCGCGCTGGAGGACGACGAGCTGACCGACCCGCTGGACGTCACCGCGGGCAACCCGTACTACGACATGCAGGACGCCCTCGCGCTGCCCGACCCCACGCCCGACGACCACGTGCAGGGGTGGAAGACCGCCGGCGTGTGGGCGCTGTACCAGGGCGCCGACCGGATCTTCTCCTCCCGGCAGGAGCCGTTCCTGATCACCGAGACCAACGCCCAGGCCGTCGGCGGCACGGAGGAGAACCGGCCCGCCTTCGACGGCCAGTGGCGGCAGGCCGCCTGGGCGCTCGTCTCCCGCGGCGCGCGGATGATCGAGTACTGGCACTGGCACACCCTGCACTTCGGCGCCGAGACGTACTGGGGCGGCATCCTGCCGCACAGCGGCCGGCCCGGCCGCATCTACGCCGAACTCGCCCGGCTCGGAGCGGAGTTCGAGACCGCGGGCGCACTGGTCGCCGGGATCGAGCCGGACGCCGACATCGCGATGGTCTACTCGATGCCCAGCAAGTGGCTGATGCAGAAGTACCCGCCGCTGGCGGGCGGGAACGGCGGCTCGGACGGAGCCGCCTACCACGGCCTCCTCGACCCCTTCTACCGCGGCGCCTTCGAGGCCGGCCGCCAGGTGCGGATCCTGCACGCCCGCCAGCTGCACGACGCCCGGGGGGAACGCGAGGGCCTGTCGCCCGACGCGGCCGCGCGGCGCCACCCCGTGCTGGTCGTCCCCGGGCTGTACCTCGCCGAGGACTCCCTGCTCGACTGGTTCGCGGCCTACGCCGAGGCCGGCGGCCACCTCGTCCTCGGCCCGCGCACCGGCTACGCCGACCAGGAGGCCCGGGCGCGGCACGAGCCGGCTCCCGCACGTCTGGTGGCGGCCGCCGGCGTGTCCTACGACGAGTTCAGCAATCTGTCCGCGGCCCTCCCGCTGCGGGCCGTCCCCGGCGGTGCGCTGGCGCTCCCCGCCGACGCGACCGCGACCCGGTGGGTGGACGGGCTGACCGTCGCGGACGCCACGGTGCTGGCCGAGTACGACCACCCGCACTTCGGCCGCTGGCCCGCCGTCACCACCCGCGCCCACGGTGCGGGCCGGGTGACCTGCGTCGGCACCGTTCCGGGACGCGACCTCGCGAAGGCGCTGGCCGCCTGGCTGGCGCCCACGCCCCGCAGCGGCTGGCGCGACCTGCCCGGGTCGGTCACCGCGACGACCGGGACCTCGCCGGACGGGCGCCGCGTCCACGTGGTGCACAACTGGAGCTGGCAGCCCGCCGAGGCCCAGGCGCCCGCGCGGCTGACCGACGTGCTGGACGGCACCCCGGTCCCCGCCGGCGGCCCGGTGCACCTCGGCGCCTGGGACGTGCGGGTCTTCGTCGGGTCCTGAGAAATGACGGGGGCGGCGGACCCGCCGGACCGCCGCCCCCTGTCTCGTTACTCCGCGCCGAAGCGGTACACCGTCTTCGACTGGTACCGCTCCCCCGGGCGCAGGAGCGTGGAGGGGTAGTCGGGCCGGTTCGGCGAGTCCGGGAAGTGCTGGGTCTCCAGCGCGACGCCGGCATGCCTCGCGTACCGGCCGCCGGAACGGCCGGTCAGCGAGCCGTCGAAGTGGTTCCCCGTGTAGACCTGGAGGCCCGGCTCGGTGGTCAGGCACTCCACGAACCGGCCGCTGGCCGGATGGCTCAGGACGGCCGCGCGCCGGTACCCGGTGCCGTCGAGCACCCAGTTGTGGTCGAAGCCGTGGCCGGCGCGGCGGATCTGCCCGTCCTGCTCGGTGACGCAGGTACCGAGCCTCCGAGCACTGCGGAGGTCGAACGGTGTGCCGGCGACCGGCTCGACCGGGCCGATCGGTATCAGGTCCCCGTCCACCGGGAGGTAGCCGGCGGCCTCGACGCGGAGCAGGTGGTCGAGCACCGTGCCCCGGCCCTCACCGGCCAGGTTGAAGTACGCGTGGTTGGTGAGGTTGACGACGGTCGGCGCATCCGTGGCGGCGCGGTAGGTGATCGAGAGCTCCCCCACGGGATCGATCAGATACGTCACCTCGGCGGTGAGGGCGCCGGGGAAGCCCTGATCGCCGGCCGGGCTGCGCAGGCGGAATCGGACGCCGACCCGCCGGTCCGCCCGGACCGGCACGCCGTCCCAGAGCCGGGTGGCGAATCCCTCCGGCCCGCCGTGCAGGGTGTGGCCGGTGGGCTGGACCGCCAGGTGGTGCGTCGTGCCGTCGAGGGGCAGCACCCCACCGGCGATCCGGTTGGCGTAGCGGCCGACCGTCGCGCCGAAGAAGGCGGCCTCCCCGAGCAGGTCCTCGGCCCTCTCACCGCCGAGGACGACGTTGGCCTGCCGGCCGGCCCGGTCCGGCGCGTGCACGGCCTGGAGCCGGGCGCCCAGGCTGAGGACCTCCACCGTCACGCCCTTCGGGGAGCCGAAGGTCCAGCGGGTGATGCGCCGCCCGTCCGGTAGTCCCGCGGCGGTCTCCTGGCTCACCGTCAGATCACCGGGGGAGACGAGGGAGTCT
Source organism: Kitasatospora sp. NPDC050463 (assembly GCF_040655255.1). Lineage (NCBI taxonomy): Bacteria > Bacillati > Actinomycetota > Actinomycetes > Kitasatosporales > Streptomycetaceae > Kitasatospora > Kitasatospora sp. NPDC050463. The sequence continues at coordinate 168,735 of NZ_JBFAJO010000004.1, read as the reverse complement.
CTGGACACGGCGCTGCTCCGTTCGACGTCGTACGGCAAATGGGCGACGCCCGCCGGGGAGGCGGGCGTCATCGGTCCGGGGAGGACAGGGGTCACAGCGACTGGGCAAGCCGGTAGTAGGCCTGGTTCCAGCGCAGCTCCTTCGTGAACCGGCGGATGGTCGTGTCGGCGTCGATCACCAGGAGTTCCACGCCGAGCATCTCGGCGAGGTCGTCGAGCTCCTCGGCGCCGATGGCGCTGGAGAGCACCGTGTGGTGCGGCGCACCCGCGGTCAGCCAGGCCTCGGTGGAGGTGCGCAGGTTCGGACGCGGCTTCCAGACGGCGCGGGCGACGGGCAGGTTGGGCAGCGGGGCCGGGGGCGCGACCACGTCGATCTCGTTGGCGACCAGCCGGAAGCGGTCGCCCATGTCCGCGAGGCCGACGACCACCGCCGGGCCGGGTTCGGCGTCGAAGACCAGGCGGACCGGGTCCTCGCGCCCGCCGATGCCCAGGGGGTGGATCTCGCAGGACGGCGTGGCGGCCGCGATGCTCGGGCAGACCTCCAGCATGTGCGCGCCCAGGATCAGCTCGCGGCCGGGCTCCAGGTGGTAGGTGTAGTCCTCCATGAAGGAGGTGCCGCCGGCCAGGCCGGTGGCGGCCACCTTGAGGGTGCGCAGCAGCGTGGCGGTCTTCCAGTCGCCCTCGCCGCCGAAGCCGTAGCCGTCGGCCATCAGCCGCTGGACCGCCAGGCCGGGCAGCTGGCGCAGCCCGCCGAGGTCCTCGAAGTTGGTGGTGAAGGCGCCGAATCCGCCCTGCTCCAGGAAGCCGCGCAGGCCGAGCTCGATCCGCGCCGCGTAGCGCAGCGACGCGTGGAGTTCCCCGCCGGCCCGCAGCTCGGGCGCGAGGCGGTAGATGGCCTCGTACTCCTTGACCAGCTCGGTGACGTCGCCGTGGGCGGTGGCGTCCACGGCGGCGACGAGGTCGTTCACCCCGTAGGTGTTGACGGAGACGCCGAAGCGGCGCTGGGCCTCGACCTTGTCGCCCTCGGTGACGGCGACGTCGCGCATGTTGTCGCCGAAGCGCGCCAGCCTGAGGCCGCGCAGTTCGGCGCGGGCGGCGGCGGCGCGGGCCCAGGAGGCGATCCGCTCGGCCACGGACGGGTCGGTGACGTGCCCGGCGACGGTCTTGCGGGGGACGCCGAGGCGGGACTGGATGTAGCCGAACTCGCGGTCGCCGTGGGCGGCCTGGTTCAGGTTCATGAAGTCCATGTCGATGGAGCGCCAGGGCAGGTCGACATTGGCCTGGGTGTGCAGGTGGAGCAGCGGCTTCTGCAGGGCGTCCAGGCCGGCGATCCACATCTTCGCCGGGGAGAAGGTGTGCATCCAGGCGATCAGGCCGATGCAGCGGTCGTCGGCGTTGGCCTCCAGACAGATGCGGCGGATCGCGTCGGCGTCGGTGAGCACCGGCTTCCAGACCACCGCGACCGGGACCGGGTCGGCCGCGTCGATCGCCTCGGCGATCTGCCGGGACTGGTCGGCGACCTGGCGCAGCGTGTCCTCGCCGTAGAGGCCCTGACTGCCAGTCAGGAACCAGATTTCACGTCCCGCGAGCGGCGGCGTGGTCATGGGGTGACTCCTTTTACCGGTCCACGGACTTCTGGCCGTAGACGTTCTGGTAGCGGTGGTTCAGGCTGTCGATGTCGGCCTGGGCGATCGGCAGCGGCTCGCCGAGCTGGCGGGAGAGGTGGACGGTGCGGGCCACGTCCTCGCACATCACGGCGGCCTTGACGGCGGCCTTGGCGTCCTTGCCGATGGTGAAGACGCCGTGGCTCTTCATCAGTACGGCGGGCGAGCGGTGCCCCTTGAGGGTGTCCACGATGCCCCGGCCGATCGAGTCGTCGCCGATCAGGGCGAAGGGGCCGACCGGGATCTCGGCGCCGAACTCGTCGGCCATGGCGGTGAGGACGCAGGGCACGGCCTCACCCCGGGCCGCCCAGGCACAGGCGTAGGTGGAGTGGGTGTGGACCACTCCCCCGACCTCGGGCATGTGACGGTAGACGTAGGCGTGCGCGGCGGTGTCGGAGGAGGGCGCGTGGTCGCCTTCCACCACGTTCCCGTCCAGGTCGCAGAGGATCATGTTCCCGGGCGTCAGCTCGTCGTAGGAGACGCCGCTCGGCTTGATCACGAACAGGTCCTCGCCGGGGACGCGGCCGGAGACGTTGCCGGCGGTCCACACCACCAGGCCGTAGCGGACGAGTTCCTGGTGGAGGTCGCTGACCTGGCGGCGGATCTGGTTGATGGTCGCGTTCACTGTGCCTCACTGGTCTTGGTCAGGGCGGCGTTGCGGATGTCGCGCAGGCGGTGCAGGAGCTTGTCGGTACCGAGGCCGAAGTGGTCGTGCAGGGCGCGGTACTCGGCGAAGAGCTGGTCGTACGCGTCGGCGGCGGCCTGGTCCGGCTGGTAGGCACCCTTGTCCACCCGGCCCATCGCGGCGGCGGCGGTCCGCACGTCCGGGTACGCACCGGCGGCGACGGCGGCGTGGATCGCCGAGCCGAGGGCCGGGCCCTGCTCGGACTCGGCGACCGAGACCGGACGGCGCAGCACGTCGGCGTAGATCCGCATCAGCAGGGCGTTCTTCTTGAGACCACCGGTGACGACGAACTCGGTGACGGGGACGCCGCCCTTCTCCAGGGCCTCGACGATGACGCGGGTGCCGAAGGCGGTGGCCTCCAGCAGGGCCCGGTAGATCTCCTCGGGGCGGGTGGCGAGGGTGAGGCCGACGATCACGCCGGAGAGGTGGTGGTCGACCAGCGTGGAGCGGTTGCCGTTCATCCAGTCGAGCGCCACGAGGCCGTGCGCGCCGACGGGTTGGGCGGCGATCTTGCGGCTGAGCAGCTGGTGCAGGTCCTCGCCGTTCGCCTCGGCCTCGGCCAGGTAGTCGGCGGGCACGCCCTGGCGCAGCCACCAGGCGAAGATGTCGCCGACGGCGCTCTGGCCGGCCTCGTAGCCGTAGGCGCCGGCGACGATGCCGTCCTCGACCACGCCGCAGATGCCGGGGACGTCGGCGAGGGTGGCGCCGTTGACGACGTGGCAGGTGGACGTGCCCATGATGGCGAGGAGTTGGCCGTTCTCGACGGCCCGGGCGGCGGGCGCGGCCACGTGGGCGTCGACGTTGCCGGCGGCGACCGCGATGCCCGCGGGCAGGCCGGTCCACTCCGCCGCCCGCTCGGTGAGCGAGCCGACCCGGGAGCCGAGCGCGGAGAGCGGGTGCTCCAGGCGGGTGCGGGCGAAGTCGGCGAAGTCCGGGTGGAGCGCGGCGAGGTAGTCCTCGCTCGGGTACCCGCCCTCCTGGTAGATGCCCTTATAGCCGGCGGTGCACGTGTTGCGGCTCTCGGTGCCGGTGAGCTGCCAGACGATCCAGTCGGCGGCCTCGATCCAGCGTTCGCACGCGGCGTACGCGGCCGGGTCCTCCTCCAGGAACTGGAGCGCCTTGGCGTACTGCCACTCGGCGGAGATCCGGCCGCCGTACCGGGAGATCCACTTCTCGCCCCGGGCGTGCGCCAGGGCGTTGATCCGGTCCGCCTGGCCCTGGGCGGCGTGGTGCTTCCAGAGCTTGGGCCAGGCGTGCGGGTGCGTGCTCCACTCGGCCGTCTCCGCGAGCGGGGTGCCGTCGGCGAGCGTCGGCAGGACGGTGCACGCGGTGAAGTCGGTGGCGATGCCGATGACGTGGGCGGGGTCGACGCCGGAGGCGGCGAGCGCGGCCGGGACGGCGGTGCGCAGCACCTCGCGCCAGTCCTCGGGGTGCTGCAGCGCCCAGTCGGGCGGGAGCGGGCGGCCGGTGCCGGGCAGCTCGCTCTCGATGACCGCGTGCGGGTAGTGGTGGACGGCGGTGCCGACCTCCTCGCCGTCATGCACGCGGACGACCACGGCGCGGCCGGAGAGGGTGCCGTAGTCGACGCCGACGACGTATCTCGCGGACTCCGAGTCCCGGGCGGCAGGAATCACGGTCACTTCCTCATCGTTCGTGTGGCGGCGTGGTCGCCCTGTCGCCGGTGCGGATCCAGTCCGGGCGGGCGGAGCGCACCGGCGACAGGGGCCGTTCCTCGCCTCTCCCTCAAGAGGCCGGAACGAGTGGCCGCCGGCGGGCGCAGAGAAGCGGGTGCCAGCGCCCGCCGGCGGAGTAGGGGGCGTCTTGTTAACGCTCAACGGAATTGTTAGCGCTAACAATCGACCTGTCAAGGAATCGTTCACACCGGAGTCACACCAGTGTGACCTGGCGTCGGCTCAGCGGCGGACGGCCGGACCCACGCTGCGGCGCAGCACCAGTTCCGGCGCGATGAAGTCGTGGGTGCCGGCGTGCGCGAGACCCTCCAGCTCCTCGATGAGCAGCTCCAGGGCGCGACGGCCGAGCTCGCCGAAGTCCTGCCGCACCGTGGTCAGCGGCGGGGTGAAGTAGGCGGCCTCGGGGATGTCGTCGAATCCGACCACGCTGATGTCGCCGGGGATCGAACGCCCGGTCTCGTGGAGCGCGCACAGCAGGCCGAGGGCCATCTGGTCGTTCGCGCAGAAGACGGCCGTGACGTCGCTCAGCTCCGCGATCCGCAGGCCCGCCCGGTAACCGGACCGCGCACTCCAGTCGCCCCGCTCGACGCCCGGCACGGGGACTCCCGCATGCTCCAGCGTGCGGCGCCAGCCCTCCTCCCGGTCCTGGCTCTCCAGCCAGTTGGCCGGGCCCGCCAGGTGGTGCACGGTGCGGTGCCCCAGGTCCAGCAGGTGCCGGGTGGCCGCCTCGGCACCCGAGCGGTTGCCCACCGAGACCATGGGCACCTGGGCCTGGTTGCCCGAGCCGACCGCGACGAGCGGCACGGAGCTGGAGATCCGGGCCACCGCGCTGACGGCGGAGGTCTGCGGCGCGATCACGACGACGCCGTCCACCCCCTGATCGCGCAGCCGGTCGACGGCCTCCTGGACCGAACGGCCGTCCAGCGAGCGAAGGCTGGTCACGCTGACGAAGTACCCGGCACTGCGCGCGGCCCGCTCGATGCCGTCCAGCATCGCGGCGGGACCGTAGAGGGTCGAGTCGAAGCTCACCACGCCGAGGGTCTGCGACCGGCGGGTGACCAGGGCGCGGGCGGCGGAGTTGGGCCGGTAGTCGAGCTCCCGTATCGCGGCCAGCACCCGGTCACGGGTGTCGGGCCGCACGTGCGGGGCACCGTTGAGCACCCGGGACACCGTCTGGTGGGACACCCCCGCCAGTTTGGCCACGTCCGCCATGACGGGCTGGCGCTGCTCCGTCCCGGTGTCCTCGGTTCCCACGAGAAGCTCCCTCCTTGATTTCGGGCCACAGTACGCGACCGGTTCCGTAGCGGAGCGTAGCCCGCGGAATCCGACAGAAACCCGCTCCCCTGCCGACGCTCCGGAACATCGTGCACCGAACCGTGATCCCAGGGCCTTGACGGTTCGATTGTGAGCGTTAACACTCGTGTCACGCCAGGCCGGAGCCTCGCCGCCCCGACTTTCCGCAGTTTGAGGGACCACTCCCGGCCGGCGCCGCTCGACCGCTCCCCAGTCGCCCAGTCAGGAGGCGTTCTGTACCGGTCGCGGAACATCACTGGAGGAACTGTGCGGAAGATTTCGGCCGGCCTTGTGGCCGCGGGCCTGGTGCTCTCGTTGGCGGCCTGTGGCCAGAGTGCCAACGGCGTCGGCGACGGCGCGGCCAAGGGGGACGCCAAGGGCGGCCTGATCGGCATCGCCATGCCGACCAAGGCGTCGGAGCGCTGGATCAACGACGGCAACAACATGGTCAAGGAGTTCCAGGGCAAGGGTTACAAGACCGACCTGCAGTACGGCGACAACGTGGTGGAGAACCAGGTCTCCCAGGTGGAGAACATGATCACCAAGGGCGCCAAGCTGCTGGTGATCGCCGCCATCGACGGCTCCTCCCTCACCAACGTCCTGCAGAAGGCCGCCGACGCGCACATCCCGGTGATCTCCTACGACCGGCTGATCCGCGGCACGAGCAACGTGGACTACTACGCGACCTTCGACAACTACAAGGTCGGCGTCCTCCAGGGCAGCTACATCGTCGACAAGCTCGGCCTCAAGGACGGCAAGGGCCCGTTCAACATCGAGCTGTTCGCCGGCTCGCCGGACGACAACAACGCCACCTTCTTCTTCAACGGCGCGATGAGCGTCCTCAAGCCGTACATGGACGAGAAGAAGCTGGTCGTGCAGAGCGGCCAGACCGATTTCAACCAGGTCGCGACGCTGCGCTGGGACGGCGGGGTCGCCCAGTCCCGGATGGACAACCTGGCGAGCAAGTCCTACACCTCCGCCCACGTCGACGCCGTCCTCTCGCCGTACGACGGCATCTCGATCGGCATCCTCTCCTCGCTCAAGGGCGTCGGCTACGGCAGCGGGAAGTCGCTTCCCGTCGTCACGGGCCAGGACGCGGAGCTGGCCTCGGTGAAGTCCATCATCGCGGGCGAGCAGACCCAGACCGTCTACAAGGACACCCGCCAGCTGGCCAAGGTCACGGTCCAGATGGGCGACGCGCTGCTGACCGGCGGCAAGCCCGAGGTCAACGACACCACCCAGTACAACAACGGCGTCAAGGTCGTCCCGGCTCAGCTGCTCCAGCCGGTCAGCGTCGACAAGGACAACTACCAGGCGGTCCTGGTCGACGGCGGTCAGTACACCGCGGACCAGCTCAAGTAGCCCGCGGGGCCCGCTCGACGGGCCCTGTGCCGAACCGGCGGTGCGGCGACCGGGTTCCTCCGACGAGGAACCCGGGAGCCCGCGGCTCCCCCACCGCACCGCCCCGAACGATACGGACGCACAACCATGGCTGGACCCGTTCTCGAAATGCGGTCGATCAGCAAGTCGTTCCCCGGCGTCAAGGCGCTCTCCGCCGTGAACCTGACCGTCGCCGCCGGTGAGGTGCACGCAATCTGCGGTGAGAACGGTGCCGGCAAGTCCACCCTGATGAAGGTGCTCAGCGGGGTCTACCCGCACGGCGGCTACGAGGGCGAGATCCTCTTCGAGGGCGAGCCCTGCCGGTTCAAGGACATCCGGGCCAGCGAGCAGCGCGGCATCGTCATCATCCACCAGGAACTGGCGCTGGTGCCGTACCTGTCCATCGCCGAGAACATCTTCCTCGGCAACGAGCACGCCACCCGGGGCGTCATCAGCTGGAACCGGACGCTCACCCACGCTGCCGAGCTGCTCCGCCAGGTCGGCCTCGACGAGAGCCCGCACACGAGGATCGTCGACCTCGGCGTGGGCAAGCAGCAGCTGGTCGAGATCGCCAAGGCGCTCGCCAAGAAGGTGAAGCTGCTCATCCTGGACGAGCCGACCGCCGCGCTGAACGACGAGGACAGCCGCAAGCTGCTCGACCTGATCCTCGAACTCAAGGCGCAGGGCATCGCCTGCATCATCATCTCCCACAAGCTGAACGAGATCGCCCGGGTCGCCGACTCCGTCACCATCCTGCGCGACGGGCAGACCATCGAGACCATCGCGATCGGCTCCGAGGGCATCTCCGAGGACCGGATCATCCGCGGCATGGTCGGCCGGGACCTGGAGCACCGTTACCCGGAGCGCACCCGGGACATCGGCGAGCTCGCCTTCGAGATCGAGGACTGGACCGTCCGGCACCCCGTCGACCAGCAGCGCACCGTGGTGGACGGCGCCTCGCTGAACGTACGGCGCGGCGAGATCGTCGGCATCGCCGGACTGATGGGCGCCGGGCGCACCGAGCTGGCGATGAGCGTCTTCGGCCGCTCGTACGGGCGCCGGGCCGGCGGCCGGGTGCTGCTGCACGGTCGGGAGATCCGCACCCGGACGGTGCCGGAGGCGATCGGCCACGGCATCGCGTACGTCACCGAGGACCGCAAGCAGCTCGGCCTCAACCTCATCGACGACATCAGCCGGAACATCTCGCTGAGCGCGCTCGGCAAGGTCGCCCGGTACGGCCGGGTCAACCACCACGAGGAGACCCGGGTCGCCGAGTCGTTCCGGCGGACCATGAACATCAAGGCCCCCACGGTGTTCACCCGGACCGGCACGCTCAGCGGTGGCAACCAGCAGAAGGTCGTCCTGAGCAAGTGGATCTTCGCCGAGCCGGAGGTGCTGATCCTCGACGAGCCCACCCGCGGCATCGACATCGGCGCGAAGGCGGAGATCTACACCGTCATCGCCGAGCTCGCCGCCCAGGGCAAGGCGGTGCTCGTCATCTCGTCCGAACTCCCCGAACTCCTGGGCCTGTGCGACCGGATCTACACCATGGCCGAAGGCCGGATCACCGGCGAGGTGGCCCGCGCCGACGCCACCCAGGAATCCCTTATGCGGCTCATGACCATGAGCGCCGCATCCAGCAACGAGCAGGTGTGAGGCATGGCCCCGACCGAGATCATCCCGGATTCGTCCCCGAAGGCACCGGAGGCCGGCCCTAGCCCCTCCGTCGGCGGCGTGCTGGCCCGCGCACTGCGCGGCAACGTGCGCCAGTACGGCATGCTGATCGCGCTCGCGCTGATCGTCCTGCTGTTCCAGGTCTGGACGGACGGCATCCTGCTCCAGCCGCTCAACATCACCAACCTGATCCAGCAGAACGGCTACATCCTCATCCTGGCGATCGGCATGATGATCGTCATCATCGCCGGGCACATCGACCTCTCGGTCGGCTCCCTGGCCGCCTTCGTCGGGGCCGCCGCCGCGGTGATGATGGTCGACCACCACGTGTCGTGGCCCGTGGCCATGACGGCCGCGCTGGTGATCGGCGCCCTCGCCGGCGCCTGGCAGGGCTTCTGGATCGCCTACCTGGGGATCCCCTCGTTCATCGTCACCCTGGCGGGCATGCTGCTGTTCCGCGGCGGCACCCAGATCATCCTGCAGGGCCAGTCGGTGGCCCCGTTCCCCAAGGGCTTCCAGAGCATCAGCAGCGGCTTCCTCCCCGAGGTCGGACCGCACACCAACTACCACAACCTCACCCTGCTGCTGGGCCTCGCGGTGCTGGCCGTCGCGATCCTCCAGGAGCTGCGCGGTCGTCGGCAGACCGCCTCGTACGGGCTGGAGGTGCTCCCGCTCGGGCTGTTCCTGGCCAAGCTCGCCGTGATCACCACGGCCGTGCTGGTCTTCACCCTGCTGCTGGCCAGCTACCGCGGCGTGCCGATCGTGCTGCTGATCCTCGGCGCCCTGCTGGTCGCCTTCGGCTACCTGATGCGCAACTCGATCATCGGGCGGCACACCTACGCCGTCGGCGGGAACGAGCCGGCGGCCAAGCTGTCCGGCGTGAAGAGCAAGCGGGTCGTCTTCCTCGCCTTCACCAACATGGGCATCCTCGCGGCGCTCGCCGGCATGGTCTTCGCCGCGCGCCTCAATGCCGGCACGCCGCAGGCCGGCATCAACTTCGAGCTGGAGGCGATCGCCGCCGCGTTCATCGGCGGCGCCTCCGCCAGCGGCGGCGTGGGCACCGTCCTCGGTGCGATCATCGGCGGCCTGGTCCTGGGCGTGCTGAACAACGGCATGTCGCTGGTCGGCGTCGGCACCGACTACCAGCAGGTGATCAAGGGCCTGGTGCTGCTCGCGGCCGTCGGCTTCGACGTCTACAACAAGCGCCGCGCCGGGTCCTGACCCGACGGCGGCGCAGGCGAACACAGACGGGCACGGTGCTTCGGCACCGTGCCCGTCCTGCTGTCCCGCCGCGGTACCCGGGGCGGGCGACGCGTCCGCCCGAGCACCACCGAGCCGAGGCCGACGGGGAGCACCGCCGCGCGACGGGCCGGTCGCCGAACTTCTTCGAGCGGGCGGCAACCTTTCCCGCACCAGCGGCAACTGACGGGCAACACCGAGGGCGAAACGCCCCACGGGTTGTCCGATCCACCGCCGCGTGCCACCGCGCACCGCCGATCCCGGCGGGTGCGGGAGGCAGGGCCGAAGCCAGGAGTAGCCCCCCATGAACGAGACGGATCCCACGACGGACGGTCGCGGCCGGCACACCCCGGCGTGAACGGAAGGAAGCGGCAGGAAATCCGCGCCGGCCGGCAACCTTTCCGTCCACCGGCGGCCACTGAGTACCGCAACGTCGACTCGATCTACCGAATTGGATGGGCATGAGGGCAATGAAGCACGCCGTCCCGCGGGCGCGGCGCAGGCGAGGGCTGGTCATGGGCGTTCCGCTGGCCCTGGTGGCCGCCGGGGCCCTGGTCTGCCTGGCCGTCGCGCTTCCGACGGGCAACGGGAGCGACTCCGGTGCCGGCGTCGGGCCGGCCGCCGCGTCCGTCGAGACCGCCGGGGCCGCCGGGGCCGCCGGGGCCGCCGGGGCCGCCGGGGCCGCCGGGGCCGCCGGACCGAGCACGCCGCCCGATACCGGCAGCCCGGCCGACGCCACACCCTCGGCGGCGCAGCCGTCGGCCACGAGCCCGTCGCCCTCGGCCACCCGTACCGCGTCACCGTCCGCCACCCGCTCCCCGTCACCGTCGGCCACCACGGCTCCGCAGCCCTCGGCCACCACGGCCACCCCGTCGGCCCCGGCCACCAGCGGCGGCTCCCGCACGGCACCGTCCACGGCGGAGCTGGCCGGCCGGATCAAGCCCGGAACGGGCTACCAGGGCGTCGCGACCTCCTACGACGCGGCCGACGGCAACGGGGCCTGCTCGTTCGGGCCGTCCGGCGATCTCATGGTCGCGGCGATGAACCACACCGACTACGAACTGTCCAAGGCCTGCGGGGCGTCGGTGCTGGTCCGCGCCGCCAACGGGGCGAGCATCACGGTGCGGATCGTCAACGAGTGCCCCCTGCCCTGCGCGCCCGGGCAGCTCGACCTCAGCCACGAGGCCTTCGCCAAGCTCGCCGACCTCTCCGTGGGCCGCCTGCCGATCACCTGGACGCTGCTGAGCCCCGGCACGGCACCGGACACGATGTCGATCCGGTACAAGACCGGGTCCAGCCAGTGGTGGTGCGGGATCCAGGTGATCGGCCACCGGAACCCGGTGGCGACGCTGGAGGTCCGTTCGGGCGGTGACTGGCGGCGGTTGTCCCGCACCGACTACAACTACTTCCTCTCCCCCGACGGCGGCGGATGCGGCGGGCCGATCCGGGTCACCGACATCTACGGGGAGCAACTGACCGTGGAGGGGATCGCGTTGCGCCCGGACGTCGCGCAGCCGACCCGAGTCCAGTTCGCCCGGCATTGACCGTGCTGCTCGCCCGTCGGCCGCCGGTGGCGCCCCACCGGGGCGACCGCCGCGCCGCTCCGGAAACGGGCACTGCTAGGCTCGTGCCGGTTGTTAACGCTCACATTGCAGGGAGAGGGCGACCGGGGGAAATGCTCCTCGATGACGCGTCCGCGGAGTTCCATGACTTCTTCGAACGCCACTACGCCGAACTCGCGCGTCTCGCCGCTCTCCTGACCGGCGAGGCGGACGCGGCCGACGACCTCGCCGCGGACGCCCTGATCGCCCTCTGGCAACGCTGGGACCGGCTCCGCGCGGCCGACCATCCGCTCGCCTACGCCCGCGGAGTGGTCGCCAACATGGCCCGGGAGCGGATCCGCAGCGCGGTCCGCGAAAGACGCCGGGTCCTGCTGTTCTGGTCCCGCAGCCCGGAGCGGACCGACGGCCCCGACGTGGCAGGCGTGCTGGACGTCCGTACGGCACTCGCCCGGCTGCCGTTCCGCAAGCGGGCGTGCGTGGTGCTGCGGCACGCCTTCGACCTGTCGGAGAAGGACGTCGCGGCGGCGCTGGGCATATCGGTCGGTACGGTGAAGAGCCAGACCTCGAAGGGCATGGCCGAGCTGAAGCAGCTACTCGGCGCCCGAGCGGTCGGCGAACTGGCGACAGGAAGGAGGAACCGGTGAACGAGGACATCACCCGGCGGCTGCGCGAGGCCGCCGAGACCCACTACCCCGACCGCGCACGAATGCTCGCCCGCGTGGAACGCGGCATGGCCGGCCCTCCCGCCCGCCACCGCACCCGGTCGGGCCTGAGGTCATGGCCCAAGGCCGCGATCGCCGCCCTGGCCGCCTGCGGCATCCTGGCGACCGGCGGTCTCGCCGTCGCCGGCATCATCCGGACTCCGCCGGCACCGGAAACCGCCACCACCGCGCCGGCCGCTCCCTCCCCGACGACCACTCCCACGTCCACGCCGTTGCCCTCCCCGACCGCCGCCGCCCCGACCGCCGCCGCCCCGGCGCCGGCCACCACCACACCGGCCGTTCCGCGGCCAACGCCGTCGGCGAGCGTCCGGGCCCAGAACGGGCCGCTGTCGTCCGAGGGGTCGATCGACTCCCACAGCACGGTCTACTGGGCGCAGAGCAACCTCACCCTCAAGACCACCCAGCCGCTCACCTCGCTCACCGTGGAACTGCGCATCGCGCAGAACGGCGACGTCCGGGACACCGGCAACTGGCGGACCCTGCCGAGCGACGACTTCACCCTCACCGTCCAGGAGTCCGGTGGCGCGCTGGTCTACCGCTGGGTCCTCAAGCCGGGCCGCACCGTACCGACCGGACAGCACGAGTTCGCCGGCCAGTACAACCACGCCACCGGCACGCGCAGCGCCGCGAACGACGGCTACCGGGTCGACGCCCAGTCCGCGGGCGGCTCCGCGTCCGTCTGGGGAGGGTTCGGCCCGTCGCGCTGAGGACCGGCCGGGGTGCCCCGGGGGGCCGGCACCACCCACGTTTCGTCGGCACGCCCGTCGGCCCGCGCCCGTCGGCCGCCGCACGGGCGGGCCCGATGATCGGAGCGCGCCCGAGCCGCGCCCGGACCAGCCGCGAGGAGCAGTGACGCCATCAGGACCACCCCGACGAGGAACCGCACGCACCCGGGCACAGCCACGCCCACGGGCCGGCCGCGCCCGTCTCCGCCCACCTGCGCCGCACCATCGCCGCCGTGCTGGTCCCGTTCGCGGCGGCGGTTCGTCGTCGGCCTGATCGTGCTCCGGCCGGTCGGGGCCGCAGCGCACGCTGCGGCCCCGACCGCGTTCAGATCCTGATCAGCCCGCGTTCGTAGGCCCGGACGAGGTTGCGGGGGACGAGCCGCTCGCGTCCCTCGACGGTGACCGGGACGAGCTGCGGGGCGGCGGCCTTCCACCGCGCGCGCCGGTGCCTGGTGTTGCTGCGGGACGTCTTCCGCTTGGGGACTGCCATCGGGAGCTCCTATCGGGTGGTCGAGGTGTACGGCAGCAGGGCCATCTCGCGGGCGTTCTTGATCGCCCGGGACACCGCCCGTTGCTGCTGGACGGTCAGCCGGGTGACCCGGCGACTGCGAACCTTGCCGCGGTCGGCGACGGCCACGGTGGTGGCGTACTCGATCTGGTGGGCCAGCGCCTCGGCGCGGGTACGGGCGTCGTCCGGGGAGGTGTGCTCGCCGTGCTCGACGAGATCGTCGGAGACGGACAGTTCGCCGATCAGCCGGTCCGGGTCGACCGCGACGACCACACCGGCGAGTTCGACGACCTCCTCCATCGGGCGGCCGTCCGCCTCGCCGCCGGCGATCACCTCGACCGCCGGGTGCGGGTCGCTGCCGCCCCACAGCTCGACGATCGCCAGCCCGTGCCGCCCGGCCTCGGCGATCCCGGCCAGCTCGGGCAGCAGGTCCTCGCGCAGCGCGCAGCAGGCGCAGTCCTCGGCCAGCGGGAGCTCGGCCGTGTCGTACGGGCCGTCGCCGTCGCGCAGTTCACGGTGGACGGTGCCGCGCCCGGCGTCCCGCAGGTCGTGGTGCAGGACGACGGCGTTCACGCAGCCGTCCAGCAACTCCTGGACGGCCCGCCGTCGTTCGGCGCGGTGCAGGCCGGCCACCACCACGACCGGGAGCTTGACGGCTCCGGGCACTGCGCTCACCAGCTCGACTTGCGCACACCGGGCAGCTGTCCGGCGTGGGCCATGGTGCGCAGGTTGATCCGGGAGAGGCCGAAGGCCCGCTGGTAGCCGCGCGGGCGGCCGTCGACGCTGTCGCGGTTGCGGACCCGGGTGGCGCTGGCGTCGCGCGGCTGCCGGGCCAGCTCGCGCTGGGCGGCGGCCCGCACCTCGGGAGTGTTGGACGCGCTGGTGACGCTCTCCTTCAGCTCGGCGCGGCGTTCGGCGTAGCGGGCGACGACAGCGCGGCGCCGCTCGTTCCTGGCGATCTTGCTCTGCTTGGCCATCAGACCTTCTCCCCACGGGCGCGGACGCGGGCGACCGCGGCCTCGATGCCGATGACGTCGACGGTCTTCAGTCCCTTGACGCTGAGCGTGAGGCGCACATATCGGCCCTCACTCGGCAGCCAGTAGCGCTTGCGCTGGATGTTCGGGTCGAAGCGGCGCGGGGTGCGGCGGTGCGAGTGGGAGATCGCATTGCCGAACCCCGGCTTGCGACCGGTCAGTTGGCAGTGGGCGGACATCAGGACTCCGTTCAGGGCGAGCACGCGGGACCGCCCGGCAGGCGCGGAGCGTCCGTCCCGCCGAGCAGCACGCACACTACTCTAGATGAAAACGGATTTCATTTTGCTATGGTCCTCGCCACCGACCCAGGAAGGACGTCATGGCCCGGAACGAACTGCGCCCCATCATCAAGCTCCGCTCCACCGCCGGCACCGGCTACACGTACGTGACCGCAAGAACCGTCGCAACGACCCCGACCGGCTGGTCCTGCGCACGTACGACCCGGTCGCCGGGCGACACGTCGACTTCCGCGAAGAGCGCTGACGCCGACCACCCGCGCCACCACCGCCACCACCGCCGAAGGGACACCCGCCATGAAGCCCGGAATCCACCCCGCCTACCGCCCCGTCGTCTTCCGCGACAAGGCCGGTGGCCTCGCCTTCCTCACGCGGTCGACCGTCACCAGCCCCGACACCGTCGAATGGGAGGACGGCAACACCTACCCCGTCATCGACGTCGAGATCTCCTCCGCCAGCCACCCCTTCTACACCGGGAAGTCCCGCGTCCTGGACACCGCAGGCCGCGTCGAACGCTTCGAACGCCGCTACGGCACCGCCCGGGGATGAGACCTCGCCGCCCCGGACGGCCGGCCACCGCCCCGGCGCGGCTCGACCGGCGCGTCCGGGTCGCCCCGGTCCTAGAGTCAGCCGGGCGTGCGGACTGATTTCATGTCAATTACATGCCAGTGCCCTATCGTTGCCCAGCACGAACCAGTCCGCATCGGCACCATGCCGGGTCGGTGCGATGACGAAGGGAGAGTCCGGTGAGCAGTCTCAACAAGGGTCTGGAACGCATCGACGTAGGCCTGTTGTGGGATCCGAGTCCCGCAGGTTCGCCGCGTCACGATCTGGACCTCGTCGCCGCGACGTACACCGCCGACGCCCCGTCCGGCGCCCCCGCCTACCTGGTCCACTTCGACAGCCGCGCTCCCGACGGCACGATCACCCTCACCAGGGACAGCCGCGACGGCAAGGGCCTCGGCGTCGACGAGCGGCTGGTCCTGGAGCTCGACCGTCTGGCGCCCCGCTACCTCCGGGTCGTCGTCGGCGTCGCCATCCAGCAGAACGCCGGCCGGCTGACGTTCGGAGACATAGCGAACCCCGTGGTGAGGATCCGGAACGGGCGCGACGAGTTCGCGACGGTGGACTTCACCGGCGCCGGCGAGGCAACGGCCGCGAGGGTCGCGGAATTCGTCCGGGACAGCTCGGGCGCCTGGGAATTCCGGCCCGGCGTCTACGGCTTCGATGCCGATCCGGCGACTTTCGCGAGGATCATGGGCACGTAGTTTCGTCCGCCCCGGACGGTTCCGCCTGCGTCTCACCGCCTCACACCGCCTCACACGGCTTCCCGCCGCCGAACTGACCCCTCACGTCTTCCTCTTCTTCAGGACGGCGGCGGCCCGGACGGTGATCCGCACAAGGTGTGTGGGGGGCGACCCCCCTGCCCCTCCCCCTTGGGGCCGGGGGGTCAGGGGGTGGGGAGGAGGAGGAGTTTGCCGGCGGTGCGGCCGGATTGGAGGGCGGCGTGGGCGGTGGCGGCCTCGGCGAGGGGGTGGTGGGCGGCGATGGTGAGGGTGAGGCGGCCCTCGCGGAGCCAGTCGAAGACGTCGGCGGCGCGGGCGCGCAGCTCGGCGGGGTCGGTGGCGTGGTCGACCAGGGTGGGGCGGGTGAGGAAGATCGAGCCGTGGGCCGCCAGGGACTGGGGATCGAGGGCGGGGGCGGGGCCGGAGGCGGCGCCGGCCAGGACGAAGGTGCCGCGACGGGCCAGGCAGGTGAGGCCGGCCTCGAAGGTGTCGCGGCCGATGCCGTCGAAGACGACGTCCACACCGTGGCCACCGGTCAGCTCGC
Organism: Kitasatospora sp. NPDC050463; assembly: GCF_040655255.1. Lineage (NCBI taxonomy): Bacteria > Bacillati > Actinomycetota > Actinomycetes > Kitasatosporales > Streptomycetaceae > Kitasatospora > Kitasatospora sp. NPDC050463. The sequence goes on along the minus strand of NZ_JBFAJO010000004.1, from coordinate 152,493 downwards.
GCGCCCGGGCGGCGAAGTCCTCCTGGGTGCGGACGATGACCTCCTCGGCGCCGGACGCGGTGGCGGCGGCGGCCTTGGCGGGGGTGGAGACCGTGCCGATCACCCTGACACCGGCTGCGGAGAGCAGGCGCGTCAGGTGGGCGCCCAGCCCGCCGGCGGCGGAGTGGACCAGGGCGGTGGCGCCCTTACGGGCCGGCCAGGTGGTGGTGGTCAGGTAGTGGGCGGTGAGGCCTTGGAGGAGGACGGCGGCGGCGGCGGTGTCGGGGATGTCGTCGGGCACCGGCACGGTTGCACCCGCCCGGACCACGACGAGTTCGGCGTAGCTCGCGGGGGCGGCCCACCAGGCGACGCGGTCACCCACGGCGGGTGAGGTGACGCCGGGGCCGGTGGCGATGACGGTGCCGGCGCCCTCGCAGCCGGGGATGAACGGGGCGACCGCGCCGGTGCGCCCTTCGCGTTCGTAGACGTCCTTGAAGTTGACGCCGATGGCGCCGGCGCGGACCAGGACCTCGCCGGGGCCCGGGACGGGGTCGGGGTGTTCGGCGGGGGTGAGGGCCTCGGGGCCGCCGGGCTGGTGGACCACCACTGCGCGCATGGGTGCTCGTTCTCCTCGGATCGTCGGATGGGTCGGACGGGTCGGACGGGTCGGATGGGGAAGGTCGGGTCGGGAGGGCCGGGGGTGGCGGGGGGAGTCAGCGCACGCTGCGGTGCACCGCCCAGGTGACGGCCAGGAAACCGGCCGCGACCAGCGCCAGGCAGACGCGCAGGCCGCCGGCGCCGGTGGCGGCCAGGATCGGGCCGAACAGGGCGATCGCGACCGCCCCGCCGATCTGGCGGAAGGCGTTGAGGGAGCCGGAGGCGAGGCCCGAGCGGTCGGGGGGCAGGGCGCGCAGGGCCAGGGTGGGCAGGGAGGGGCCCATGAGGCCGGCGCCGAGGCCGAGCAGGCAGCTGCCGGCGGTGAACAGCCACCACTCGGGGGCGGCGGCCAGCGGCAGGAGAGTGAGGGCGCCCGCGGCGGCGGTGGCGGCACCGGCGGTCAGCAGGGCGCGCACCCCGATGCGGTGGACGGCACGGGCCAGCACGAAGGAGGCCAGGCTCCAGCACAGCGCGAAGGGGACGAAGGCGAGGCCGGCGCCGAGCGCGTCGCGTCCCCACTGGTGCTGCAGGTGCAGGGAGATGGCGAACTGGGCCCCGTAGGCACCGAACTGGTAGAGCGCGCCGACGGTGAGGGCGGGCGTGAAGCCCGGGCGGCGGAAGGTGTCCAGGGGCAGGACGGGGTGGGCGGCGCCGCGTTCGACGGCGACGAAGGCGAGCGAGGCGACGAGGGTGGCGGCGGCGAGGACCAGGGTCAGTGGCGCGCTCCAGCCGAGGACCCCGGCCTGGACCAGGGTGCCGATCCCGGAACCGACCAGGGCCGCGGTGGCGAGCTGGCCGAGGACGTCCAGGCGGGCGGCGCGCACCGGTGAGGGGGCGACCTTGCGCCGGCACACCAGAGCGGCGGCCAGTCCGACGGGGACGTTGACGAGGAAGATCGCCCGCCAGCCGACGCCCGCGGTCAGTGCGCCGCCCACGACCGGGCCGGCCACCAGGGCGAGCGAGCTGATGCCGCCCCAGACGGTGAAGGCCCGTGCACGGGCCGCACTTTCGGGGTACATGTGCGCGATGACGGCCAGCGAGGCCGGCAGCAGGCCGCCGGCGGCCACGCCCTGGACGACGCGGGCGGCGATCAGGGCGCCGATGGTCGGGCCGGCCGCGCAGGCGGCGGAGGCGGCCACGAAGAGCAGCAGGCTCGCCTGGAAGAGGCGGCGGGCGCCGAGCTTGTCCGCGAGGGCACCGCCGCCGAGCAGGCAGGCGGCCATGGCGACGGTGTAGGCGTTGACCGTCCACTCCAACGAGGCCAGTGAGCCGCCGAATTCGGCACTGAGGTCGGGCAGGGCGACATTGAGGGCACTGCCGTCGAGCAGGACCATGAAGAAGCCGAGACAGACCGAGCCGAGGGCGGCCGCACCCGGCCCGGAGGTGCCGGGCCCGCCCGTACCGGGCCGGCGCGCGGAGGCGCCGGAGCGGCGGTGCGGTGGCACGGCGCGACCGGGGGTCTCGATGGCTTCACTCATCAGGCAGCCCCCGTCCAGGTGGAAGTCGTCGGGAAGTCGTGGTCCTGTTCCGCGAAGGCCTTCGCGGTCTATAGTGTTCGATGGAGGTCGATCACCATGAATGAAAGTCGCATCTGTGACGATTCGTCAAGTACGGTGCCTCCCACGGGTGACGGTCGCTCCCGGCGTGCGCGTGGCCTGGAGCACACGGACCCGTCCGAGGTGACGCTGCAGGAGGCACTGCAGGTGCTCGCAGACCCGGTGCGCCGCGCGATCGTGCGTGAGCTGGCCGCCTGCGCGGACTGGAGCCGCGCCTGCGGCACGTTCGAACTCGGCGTCAGCAAGGCCACCCGCAGCCACCACTTCACGGTGCTGCGCCAGAGCGGCCTGGTCGAGCAGCGCGACGCCGGCGCCCGGCGCTACAACCGGCTGCGCCGGGCCGAGTTCGACGCGCTCTTCCCCGGCCTGCTCGCCCTCGTCCTCGCGGAGGACGTGACCGGTGCCGCTAGACCCTCGGATGACGCTAACCATGCTTCAGCCATTGCCAGTTGGCAAAGCTTGTCCTAAATTTGTCGCAACGACGGGGCGCGTGGACGGCCCCCGGCAGCACCGGGCGCCGCCCGTGGGGCGCGCACGGCGGGACAGGGGACCGGTCCGGGCCCGTTCCTGGTCGCCCGGAGCTCGACCACCGACCGCGGGACGTGCCCGTGGGCGCCTACGGAGCCGCGGCAGCGCGGGCCCGAGATCCTTCGGCGAACGGAGCCGGAATGCGAATGACGAGTGCGTCTGACAGTGGTGACATCGAGGGTCTTCTCCTGTCGGGAAGCGGTCGGCGCGCGCGAGGACGGCGGTCGAGCGGTGACGGTGGCAGAGCGGTGACGACGGTCGAGTGGTACCGGCGGTGAAGCGGTGACGATGGTGGACCAGTCGGCGTCGAGCCGGCGGCCGAGGTGGCCGCGGCCCGGCGCGACGGCGATGGGCGGCGGGTATCCGAACTGAGCGCACCCACAGAGCGGTTGGCACCCGGGCCGGCGGCGCGGGCGTACTGGACGTGCACGGGGACCCGAGGTCGGGAGGAGCGCGCCGGGGAGAGCGACCGGCCGATGGGCCGGGCGCCGTCCACCTCGGAAAGCCGCAACGACCTGGCGGGCCGGGCACGGCCACGGACGGCGACGGGCGGGCTGCGGCCGCACGGTGGGCACACCGAGGGGGCCGGCCCGCTGATCGCCGAGGCGCAGCGGGCGGTGGAGCCGGCGGGCGATGCCGGGCAGGGGGCGGTGCAGCTGTTCCTCCGGGCCCGGCCGTGCCGGGCGAAGGGGGATGACGAGCGCGCACCGTCCTACGTCGACGAGCCGCGGGTCACGGACCTGCTGACTCTTCATGACCGTTGGCGTGCACCGCTGTTGCGCAGCCGCCGTCTACCGGCCCTGGATACGCGGGCGCGGGGCCGGGCGACGCTGTGGTCGGCGGCGGAGGGCGCGGGGCATCCGGATCTGGTGGCCGACGCGTGAAAGGTGCCGGCCTCGACCCTGGATCCGACCTGACCGCAGGGCTGTCGTCGCGCGTTCTGCACTGTGACTTCCTTCCCCCCCATGGGAACCCCCCGGTGGGAGTCCCCGTCACGAACCACCGGGCATTCGGATGGGCCCCGTCGTGTTCCCTCGTTCACGGCGGGGCTGCCTCTGACTGCCAGTCAGGTTCGTTCACCAGTTCTGGCGAGCGTAACCCATTCGCGTGCTGACTGACCAGAGTTGACGGTATGTCGCTCGCCTCGTGACTCCGGCTTGACTTGATCCGATAGGCATGGTTAGCGTGAAGCCGCACTGACGGCAGGCGACATGACAAGGTTGCGCCGCTATGGCGCCGCGCCGCCCGCCGCCCGCCGCCCGGGACGTCCACCCTCGGGCCGCCCCCGCGTTCCTCCCGGACCATCCGGCCTGAGCGGCCGTGGGCCGGGCATTCCCTCACGCACCCCGTTGTCCAGACCTGTGTGCTGTTCGAACAGCGGTTTTCACGACCATCGCCCGTCCGCTCCGCCGTGCCCGTGCCCGTGCACGCCCTGGAGCGGGGCCGGGCGACGCGTCGTGCTGCCGCCCGGCAGAAAGGCACGCCCGCCATGAGATCCGGCAACATCGCGTCGAACTCGCCGACGACGCGCGACGCCGCCGCCGACGCCGCCGACGACGCCGCACCGCGCACCACCGCCACACCGGGTACCACCACCACACCGAAGCCCGACGGCACACCACAACCGGACGGCACCGATGCGGCCGCCGACCCCGTGCGGGAGAGCATGCGGCGCCTTCCCGGCCCACTCCAGCTGCCGCTCACCTTCCTGACCGGACGCCCGCTGGCCGGTCAGCGCCCCGTGACCCTGTCACCCGGCTTCCACCTGGCCACCGCCACGTTGTCCATGCTGGTCGGCGCCGCAATCTCCGCCACCGGCTTCGTCCTGGGCGCCTGGTTCCTGCTCCTACTGGTGCCCGGCTGGGCGATGACCCTGCACGGCCAGCGCAACCTGCGGATGATGATCTACCACCAGTGCTCGCACCGGAACATGTTCGGGCACCGCCGGCTGGACGCCGCCATCGGCAACGCCGTATCCGCCCTCCTGGTGATCCAGAACTTCGAGCGCTACAGCCGCGAACACGTCGCCGACCACCACGCCGTGCACCACATGACGCTGCGCGACCCCACCGTCCAGGCCTTCCTCATCAGCCTCGATCTGCACCCGGGCATGACGCGGCGGCGGATGTGGCGCCGGGTGCTGCTGAAGTGCCTCTCCCCCCGCTTCCACCTGGCCTTCGCGATCTCCCGGGTGCGCGCCTTCTGGCACAACGGCGCCGCCGCCGAGAAGGCCATCGCCCTCGTGCTGTACGGCGGCGGCGGGGTGGCGGCCGTGCTCCTGGGGGCGTGGCCGGCCGTGCTGGTGGTCTGGTTCGTGCCGATCGGCGCGCTCTACCAGGTCAGCAACACGCTGCGGCTGTGCGTCAAGCACACCTTCCCGGCTCCCGGCACCACCGTGCGCCGCGGCCGCGAGTACTTCGGGGGCCTGACCAACGCGATCTTCATCGGCGAGCCGGCGCCCGCGCCCGGCCTGCCCGCCGCCACCGCCCCGCTGCGCTGGCTGCGCTGGAGCGCCCGCATGGCGCTGGTGCACTTCCCCACCCGCTACCTGGTGCTCACCGGCGACACCGTCGTCCACGACTTCCACCACCGCTACCCCGCCAGCCGGCAGTGGCACGACTACATCTTCGCCCGCCAGCAGGACCTCGTGGACGGCCACCGCGGCTGGCCCGCGTACACCGCCGAGTGGGGCCTGGTCGCCGCGATCAACCGGGTCTTCGACTCGCTCTCGGTCGCCGACCCCGAGGAGTTCGACGTCGCCCGCATCCGCTCGGTCAGCAAGCGCGAGCTGTTCGCCGCCTTCGACGACTGACTGTTCGCCAGTATTCGACGGCTCGTCATATTCCGTGTGTGCTCATTCTCACACAGCATCCCGGCCCACAGCACCCGTATCCGCCCACACTTCACGGAAAGGTGGCTCCACTCCCATGCCCACGCCCATGCCCACGCCCACCCGTCCGACCGGCGCACCCGAACGGGACGGCCGCCTGGTGATCCTCGGCGTCGCGGCCAGCGACAGCCACGCCGTCGCCAACCACCTCATCGCCCACGCGCTGCGCGCCGACGGCTTCACCGTCGTCAACCTCGGCACCTGCACCCCGGTCGCCGAGTTCGCCGACGCGTGCGAGCGCCACCCGCAGGCCGAGGCCGTCCTCATCGGCAGCCTCAACGGACAGATCCACGAGGACCTGCACGACCTCGCCGACGCCAAGCGCTCCGGGCGCGTCCACTGCCCGGTCCTGGTCGGCGGAAACCTGTCGGTCGGCAGTGTCAAGGACGAGGCCTCCGTCGCCCGCCTCTACGACCTGGGCGTCGACCGCGTGCTCACCAGCGCCGCCGACCTCGTCCCCACCCTGGACGCCCTGTACACAGCCACCGCGCCCGACTTCGTCCCGGCCGCCGCCGCCCGGTGATCCCCGTGCCCCCCGCCCCCACCCCCGACCCGCCCACCCTCTCGGAGTCGGCGACCTACATCACCCAGCTCGGCAAGCCCACCGCCGCCGAGGTGCTGGCCCACGCCCGGGCGAGCGGACGCACCGCCCTGCAGCCGCGCTGCGGGGTCGGCGGGCACCGCGAAATGGCCCTCCTGCTCAAGGAACTGGAGACCGAAGGCCGCCCCGACCTGCTCACCCTCACCATCGACTCGCACACCCGGCTGCGCCGCTTCGAGCACGCCGCCCGGGCCCTGCGCACCGACCACCGCACCCTCAACGGCTACCCGCTGGTCACCCACGGCTGGCAGCGCGGACGGGAACTGAACGAACTGGTCGCCGTCCCGCTGGAGATCAGACACGGATCCCCCGACCCGCGCGAGCTCTTCGCCACCGCCGTGGCCTGCGGCATCACCTCCTTCGAGGGCGGCGGCATCTCCTACAACCTGCCCTACTCCAAGGACGTGCCCCTCGCCGACTCCCTGGCCGCCTGGGCCGAGGTCGACCGCATCTGCGGCGAACTCGCCGGCCTGGGCGTCGTCATGGACCGGGAACTGTTCGGCACCCTCACCGCCGTCCTGATCCCGCCGTCCATCAGTCTGGCCGTCAGCGTGCTGGAGGCCGTCGCCGCGGCCGCCGCGGGCGTGCGCTGCATCAGCGTCTCCTACCCGCAGAGCGGCCACCTCGCGCAGGACATCGCCGCCCTGCGGGCCGTTCCCGTCCTGGCCGCCCGCTACCTGCCCGCCGGCACCGACGTCCACGCCGTGCTCCACGAGTTCATGGGCGTCTTCCCCCGCCGGCGCCACCACGCCGACGACCTGATCTTCTACGGCGCCCTCACCGCCCGGCTCGGCGGCGCCTCCAAACTCATCACCAAGACCCACCAGGAGGCCCACGGCATCCCCGACGCCGCCGCCAACGCCGCCGGACTGCGCCTGGCCGCCGTCGCCCGCTCCCCCCTGCTCGACTTCATCACCGTCGACGAGGGCGCCGTCGCCGAGGAACTGGAGTGGATCCTGCGCGAGACCGCCGAGATCGTCGAACCCGTCCTCGCCGCCCCGCGGCTGGACAGCGCGATCGTCACCGCCTTCGCCGACGGCCGCCTCGACATCCCCTTCAGCGCCAGCCGCCACGCCCGCTCCGAGGTCATCCCCCGCCGCGACGGCGACGGCGCCGTGCGCTACCACTCCGCCGGCCGCCTGCCGCTCTCACGCGCCAGCACCGCACGCAACCGCCGCCTGCTCGACGGCCCCGCCCGCACCGGTGACGGCGCCGGCGCCGTCACCGGCACGACCGGCCTGCCCGGGGCGGACCTCTTCCAGGCCCTGCGCCGCGACATCGACTACTTCCCCCTGCTGTTCGGCGAACTCCCCCAGGACACCACCGCCCCGGGGAACACCACCGCCGACAGCGCCACCACCACCCCGGGAAAGGAACCCGTCCTGTGACCACCAGCCAAGCCATCCTCCGCGTCGGGATCGTGGGCGCCGGCCCGCGCGGCGTCGTCGCCCTGGAGCGGCTGTGCGCCAACGCCGCGCTGGTGGCACCCGCGACCCCCGTCGAGGTGCACCTCGTCGACCCGTACCCCGCCGGCGGCGGCCGCGTCTGGCGACGCGACCAGGACCGCTCCCTGCTCATGAACACCGTCGCCTCCGACGTCACCGTCTTCACCGACGACTCCGTCCCCTGCGAAGGCCCCATCCTGCCCGGCCCCACCCAGTACCAGTTCGCCCGCATGGTCACCGACGGGCGCATCACCGACGTCACCGACGCCGAGCGCCGGGAAGCCGCCGGCATGCTGCCCTGGTCCTACGGCAGCCGCGCCTTCAACGGCGCCTACCTGCGCTGGGCCCTGGGCGAGATCATCCGCACCGCCCCCGCCCAGGTCACCGTCCACGTCCACACCACCCGCGCCACCGCCGTCGACGACACCGACCGCGGCACCCAGCTCCTGCGCCTGGACGGCGAGGAGCAGCCCCTGGAATGCGACGCCGTGATCCTCGCCCAGGGCCACTTCGACGTCGCCCCCACGAAGGGCCAGCAGCATCTGAAGGACTTCGCCGACCGCCACGGCCTGCTCTACCGCGAGCCCCTCAGCCCCGCCGAGTGCGACCTCGACGCCTTCCCCGCCGGCCGGCCCCTGGTCCTGCGCGGCCTGGGCCTCAGCTTCTACGACTACGTCACCCTCTTCACCCAGGGCCGCGGCGGACATTTCGACCGCGACGCCGACGGCCGCCTGCACTACCGCCCCTCCGGCCGCGAACCGCTGCTGTACGCCGGCTCCGGACGCGGCGTGCCCTACCTCGCCCGCGCCGAGGTGCACCTGGAGGTCGTCCCCCGCTACCAGCCGCGCTTCCTGACGGCCGAGGTCATCACCCGCCTGCGCCGCGCCGCCGGCCAGGGCGAACTCGACTTCCGCGCCGACCTGTGGCCGTACATCGCCAAGGAGGTCGGCTACGTCTACTACCGCAGCCGCCTCGCCGACGCCCCCCAGGAGGAGCGCGAGCGCTTCCTGGCCGCCTACGCCGACCTGGAGTGGGACACCCCCGCCATGCGGCAGCTGATCACCGACCGCTTCGAGGACCCCGACCAGCACTGGGACTGGGACCAGGTCGACCGCCCCAGCCTGGAGCGCCGCTTCACCGACCGCGCCGCCTACCAGGACTGGATCGCCGGCCGTCTGGGCTGGGACCTCGAACAGTCCGCCCAGGGCCCCGCCCGCAGCCCCTTCAAGGCCACCGCCGCCATCATGCGCGACCTGCGCGACGAGATCCGCCAGGTGATATCCCACCAGGGGCTGCGCGGCGGTTCCTACCGCGACCACGTCGACCGCTGGTTCAGCGGCCTCAACAACTACATCGCCAGCGGGCCCCCCACCGCCCGGGTCGAGGAGCTCGACGCCCTCGTGCGCGCCGGCACCGTACGCCTGGTCGGCCCGAGCATGAAGGTCGAGGCCGACGAGGCCACCGGACGCTTCCTCGTCTCCTCCCCCCTCGTCGACGAGGCGCCCCTGGCCGCCGACGCCCTCCTGGAAGCCCACCTCGCCCTCACCGACGTGCGCCGCGCCACCGACCCGCTGCTGCGCCACCTCCTCGACGCCGGCGCGGCCCGCCCCCACGTCATCCCCGACGCCCACGGCGAGCCCTACACCACCGGCGGCCTCGACGTCACCGAGGTCTCCTTCCGCCTGCTCGACACCCGCGGCACCGCCCACCGCGGCCGCTTCTCCTACGGCCCCCCGGTCGAGTCCGTCCAATGGGTCACCGCCATCGGCGCCCGCCCCCACGTCGGCTCCCGCACCCTCATCCAGGGTGACGCCATCGCCCGCGGCTGCCTGCACACCGGCGTGGAGAACCTGCGCCGGCGCGCGCTCGCCCTCGCCTGACCGCACACCCGTTCCCCCGTACCCCCGACCGTAGGAGAGTCCCCGCGATGACCGACACCGCCGCCCGCCGCATGATGGACCTGCTCATAGGCCCCTGGGCCACCCAGGCCGTCCACACCGCCGCCACCCTGGGCCTGGCCGACCTCCTGGCCGACGCCCCCGCCACCGCGGCCGAGCTCGCCGAACGCACCGACACCCACCAGCCGTCCCTCACCCGACTGCTGCGCTTCCTCGTCGAACTCGACGTCCTGGCCACCGACCCCGACGGCCGCTACCGGACCACCGACCTGGGCCGCACCCTGCGCACCGAGGAACACGGCTCCATGCGCGACCTCGCCCTGCTCTACGGCGATGAGTTCTACACCGGCTGGGGCCACCTGCTGCACACCGTGCGCACCGGCGAGAACGCCTTCGAACACGTCCACGGCGCCGCGATGTACCCCTACTTCGCCCGCACCCCCGAACTCACCGCCCGCTTCGACCGCGCGATGGGCGCCAGCTCCTCCTTCTTCGAACCCGTCCCCGCCCTGTACGACTTCTCGCGCGCCCGCACCGTCGTCGACATCGCCGGCGGCAACGGCGCCCTGCTCACCACCGTGCTGCGCGCCCACCCCGCGCTGTCCGGCGTCCTGTTCGACACCGCGCACGTCGTCGAGGCCGCCCGCACCGACCTCGCCCACTCGCCCGACGCCGGGCGCATCGGCTACGAGAGCGGCGACTACTACGAGAAGGTCCCCGCCGGCGGTGACGTCTACCTGCTCTCCCGCGTCCTGCACGGGCGCGACGACGACGCCTGCGTCCGGGTGCTGGAGCGCATCCGCGAGGCCGTCCCCGCCGACGGCGCCCTGCTGATCATCGAGCGCGTCATCCCCGAGGACGGCACCCCGTCCCTAGCCGCCTGGTTCGACGTCCACATGCTCGCCATCGCCGGCGGCTCCGAGCGCACCACCGCCGAGTACACCGCCCTGCTGGAGCGGGCCGGCTTCACCCTCGCGGCCGTCCACGACCTGCCGCTGGACAGCCGGCTGCTGGTCGCCGAACCCCGCTGACCCCGCGCGCCCCTGTTCGTGCTCGTGCGCGTGCCCCTGCCCATCCGTCACCGAGGCGTTCGACCCGCGCCCGGCCGCGATCGTCCGTGCCCCGGACCTGCCGCGGCCGGGCCTGCCGCGGCCGGGGCACGCGCCAACCGCCGCGCACTACCCCGTCGAGCAGCCGCGCCGGGCCGCCGGCGCCCGAGCGGCGCGGCCGGCGCTCCACGGACCCGCCTGCCCGGCTCCCCCCGGGCCGGGCAGGCGGGTGGTCCAGGGCCCCGCCGGACCGGCGGGTCAGTCCGCGTCGGGCGACACCAGCGTCAGCAGCCGGTGCGGCCGGGCGAGCGCGCGCGAGACCGGGTCCTGACGCAGCCGGCCCTGCGCGCTCGGCCCCGGCTGCATCACGATGTTCTCGGGCGCGATCGCACCGCCGCACAGCGGACAGGTGCCCACCGGGTCCAGCCGCGTCCCGCAGTCCGCGTGGCTGAAGACCGTGCGCGGCCCGCCGGTGGAGGCGTTGCGCTCCCCCCACTGCGCCAGCCCGTAGATCGGCGGCCACAGCTCGCGCCCGGCCGGCGTCAGGACGTAGCCGTAGCGCACCGGCGAGCTCTGGTAGGGCTCCTTGCGCAGCACGCCCGCGGCCACCAGCGCCTGCAGGCGGCTGGTCAGGACCGCGCGCGGGATGTCGAGGTGGGCGAGGAAGTCGTTGAACCGGTGGACCCCGTAGAAGGCGTCCCGGACGATCAGCAGGCTCCAGCGCTCCCCGACCACCTCCAGCGCGCGGGCGAGCGAGCAGTCCTGCTGTGCGTAATCGGTTCCCAGCGCCATGCGGACCAGTCTAGCCGAAGGTTCCTTCACCGAACCTGGCGTGATAGATTCAGTTGAGTTCAGTGAACAGACCTTACCTCGGCCCCCTCCCCTCCCCTCGCAGCGAGGACCACCCCGATGACCGCCAGCCCGCCGCCCCAGGGCCGCCGCCCCGCCCTCACCCTCTCGATCGCCGCGTTCGGCACCCTCCTCGTCCTGGTCGACTACACCTCCCCGCTCACCACCCTGTCGCCCACCGCCGCCGACCTCGGCCTCGGCTCCTCCGCCCAGACCTGGGTGCTCACCGGCACCCTGGTCGGCCTGGCCGCCCTGCTGCTGACCATGGGCAGCGCCGCCGACGACTACGGCCGCAAACGGATCTTCGGCGCCGGCGCGGCGCTGCTCCTGGTCTCCACCGCGGTGTCCGCGGCCGCCGCCGGCCCCACCGTGTTCCTGATCGGCCGCGTCCTCCAGGGCTGCGCCGCGGCCGCCGTCCTCGCCCCCACCCTCGGCCTGATCGGCCACGCCTACCCGGTCGGCCCCGGCCGGGTACGGGCGCTCGGCATGTGGGGCGCCTCGGTGGGCCTGGGCATCGCCGTCGGGCCCGTCTACGCGGCGCTGCTGGAGCGCGCCGGCGGCTGGCGCTCGGTCTACTGGGTGCTCTCCGCGCTGTCCGCCCTGCTGATCGCGCTCACCGCGTACGGGCTGCAGGAGTCCCGCAACGACCGGCCCCGCAAGCTCGACCTGCTGGGAGTCGCCACCCTCGCCGCCGGCGCCTCCTGCCTCATCGCCGGGCTCGCGGAGGGCCGGCACGGCTGGGGCCGCGCCCCCGTCCTGCTCCTGCTCGGCCTCGGCGTGCTGCTGCTCGCGCTGTTCGTCCTCGTCGAGGCCAGGACCGCCGAACCGATGCTCGACCTCGCGCTGTTCCGCAGCCCCGGCTTCATCGCCTCCAGCGGCGGCGCCCTGTTCACCGGCCTGGCCATCGTCGGCCTGATGAGCTACCTGCCGATGGCCCTGCAGAAGTCCTCCGGGGAAACCCCCCTGGTGGCCTCCCTGGTGCTCGCGATCTGGTCCGGCCTGTCCGTCGTCTCCGCCCTCCAGGCCCGCCGCCTCGCCAACCGGATGTCCGCCACCACCCAGGTCGCCGCCTCCCTGCTGCTGTGCGGCATCGGCGAGGCCGCCCTCTACGGCATGACCCCCGACGGCTCCTGGACGCACTTCGCCCCCGGCCTCGTCCTCGCCGGCATCGGCAGCGGCGTCCTCAACGCGGCACTCGCCCGCCTGGCCGTCAGCAGCGTGCCCGCCGACCGCGCGGCCATGGGCTCGGGCGCCAACAACACCGCCCGCTACCTGGGTTCGGCCCTCGGCGTCGCCATCACGCTGACCGTGGCCGGCCAGGCCGGTGACGACCGCGGGCCGCGCTACGCGATGGCCGCCGGGACGGACCACGCCGTTCTGGTCGCCGCGGCGCTGTGCGCGGTCGGCGCGGGCGTGGCGCTGTGGGCGCGCATCGCCGAAGCCCGCACCCCGTCCGCAGCCCCGCCGCCGACCGCGGGCGGTGCGGCGGGCGGTGCGGCGGGCGCGACCGGCAGTGCGCAGAGCCCGGCGGTGTCCCGTGGCTGAGCTGCGACCCGACCACGGCGCCCGGCCCGACGCGCTGCGCCCCGCCGCCTTCGACACCCCCGTGCGACACGTCAACGCCGGCATCCTGCTGGAGCCCGGACGCGGCCGGATCATCGTGCGCGCCGGCGGCATCGTGCTCGCCGACTGCCAGCGGCCGATCGTGGTCCTGGAGGGCCACTACCCCGTCCGCTACTACATCCCGCCCCAGGACGTGCGCCGCGAACTGCTCGTCCCCTCCTGGGAGGAGACCTACTGCCCCTACAAGGGCAGCGCCGTGCACTACGCGCTCGCCCCGCGCGGCGAGGGCGGCGCCATCGCCTGGTCCTACCCCGCCCCGCTGCCCGGCATGGAGGCCCTGACCGGGCTGATCGCCTTCTACCAGGAACGCGTCGACATCGACGTCGAACCCTCCCACTGACCAGCCGCTCACCCCCGGCGCCGTCAGGCCCGGCCTCTCACGAGGACCGGGCCTGACGGCGCCTCTCGTGCGTCGAGGCTCCGGGCGGGGACTTTCGGGCGAGGTACGGGGTGCGGGGTACGGCCGGCCGGCCGGGCTCATCGGCGCATGGCGGGCCGCACCCCGTGGGGGTTACAGGGCGCGGGTGAGGCGGTCGGTCAGGAGGCGCGTGAAGCGGGCCGGGTCGGGCAGGTCACCGCCTTCGGCGAGCAGGGCGCCGCCGTGGACGAGTTCGGCGATCTCGGCGAGTGCCGGGTCGTCGGCTCCTGCCTGGTGGGCCTGGTGCAGGGCGGTGATGAGGGGGTGAGTGGGGTTGAGTTCGAGGATGCGCTTGACCTCGGGGACCTCCTGGCCCATGGCCCGGTACATCTTCTCCAGGGTGGGGGTCAGGTCGTGGGCGTCACCGACCAGGCACGCCGCGGAGGTGGTCAGGCGGGTGGAGAGGCGGACCTGCTTGACGTGCTCGGCCAGCGTGGTCTGGAGCCGGGCGAGGAGGGGGGCGAAGTCCTCTTCGCGCCGGGCCTTCTCCGCCTTCGCCTCGTCACCGCCCTCCCCGTCGGCGTCGTCGTCGAGGTCGACCTGGCCCTTGGCGATGGACTGGAAGCGGTGACCGTCGAAGGCGGGAACCTGGTCGGTCCAGACCTCGTCGACGGGGTCGGTGAGGATCAGGACCTCGTAGCCCTTGGCGGTGAAGGCCTCCATGTGCGGGGAGTTCTCCACCATCGCCCGGTTCTCGCCGGTCAGGTAGTAGATGGTGTCCTGGCCGTCCTTCATCCGCTCCACGTACTCGCGCAGCGTGGTCGGCTTCTCCGCGTCGTTGGTCGAGGCGGCGCTGACCAGTTCCAGCAGTGCGGCGGTGTTGTCGCGGTCCTCGATCAGGCCTTCCTTGAGGACCCGGCCGAACTGCTCCCACACCTTCGCGTAGGTCTCGCCGTTCTTGGTCCGCATGTCCTTGAGCGCGCCGAGGACCTTCTTGACCAGGCGCCGGCGCACGGCGGTGATCTGGCGGTCGTGCTGCAGGATCTCGCGGGAGACGTTGAGGGAGAGGTCGTGGGCGTCGACGACGCCCTTGACGAACCGCAGGTAGTTCGGCGTCAGCGCGTCGCAGTCGTCCATGATGAACACCCGCTTGACGTACAGCTGCACGCCCCGCTTGGTGTCGCGGGAGAACAGGTCGAACGGGGCGTGGGCGGGGATGAACAGCAGCGCCTCGTACTCGAAGGTACCCTCAGCGCGCATGTGGATGGTCTCGGCCGGGGCCTGCCAGTCATGGCTGATCTGCTGGTAGAACTCGCTGTACTCGGCCTCGGTCACCTCGCTGCGAGGACGGGCCCACAGCGCCTTCATCGAGTTCAGCGTCTCCGGCTCGCCCACAGCCTCGCCGTCGGCCTCGGCACCGCCGTCGGCAGTAGTACTGACGGGCTCGGTGGCCATGCGGATGGGCCAGCGGATGAAGTCCGAGTACTGCTTGACGATCTGCCGGATCTTCCACTGGGCCAGGTAGTCGCCCAGTCCGTCCTCGCTGTCCTCGGGCTTGAGGTGCAGGGTGACCGAGGTGCCGACCGGCAGACCTTCGATGTCCGCGATGGTGTAGGTGCCCTCGCCGTCGGACTCCCACACCGTGCCCTGCTCGGTGCCGGCGCGACGCGTGCGGAGGGTGACCTTGTCGGCGACCATGAACGCGGAGTAGAAGCCGACGCCGAACTGCCCGATCAGGTGCTGCGCCGTGTCCGCGTCCTTCGCCTCCTTGATCTTCGCCAGCAGACTGGCGGTGCCGGACTTGGCGATGGTGCCGATCAGGTCGACGACGTCGTCGCGGGTCATGCCGATGCCGTTGTCCCGCACCGTCAGGGTGCGGGCGCTCCGGTCGACCTCCAGGCCGATGTGCGGGTCGGAGGCCTCGACGGTGGCGTCGGTGAGGGATTCCAGGCGGAGCTTGTCGAGGGCGTCGGAGGCGTTGGAGATCAGCTCGCGCAGGAAGATGTCCTTGTTCGAGTAGATCGAGTGGATCACCAGCTGCAGCAGTTGGCGGGTCTCCGCCTGGAACTCCAGCGTCTGGGTCGGACTGGCCACGGGAGGCGTCTCCTTCGAGTGGTGGAAAGGGTCGGACGGGGTCCGGGACGGCGCGGCCGTCATGGGTCCGGAAGACGTCATGGTCCGGAAGATACGGGCGGTCCGCACGCCGAGGACCGTCAGGGCGTCAACTCGCGTCCCGCGTGCCGGGGCGGGCGCTCGACGGCAAGCCGGTCCACAGCGTGCGGCTCGCGGACCTGCAGGGCGTGCCCGGGGTTGGTCACGGCCCGGCTGGGGAAGCCCGGCGCCGCCGACCGCTGTCCGCGCGCAACTGGTCGGCTCGGGCGGTGAGCTGATCGAGGCGGTCGGCGATCTTGGGATGCTCCGCCTCCAGGAGGGGCCGGGTCTCGGCGAGCGGGGCGAGCAGACGGGCGGCGTCGTGGTGGCCGAGCGCGTCCAGGAGGCGTTCGATCGCGGGGGCCGCTTGGGTGCTGAGGCCGTCCAGGGCGCCGATCTGGCCGGCGAGGCGGCGCAGGTCCGCGGCGTTGTCGCGCGCCCAGGTGGTCACCGCCCGGTCGGCGGCGCGCTGGTCGCGGGCGGCCTGGACGCGCTGCTCGCCGGTGCTGCCCACCTCGGTGCCGACCTCCGAGTTGGGACGTAGGCGCAGGTAGCGGCGTTCGGCTGCCTGACGGCTCTGGACGCCCATCGGCTCGGCGAGGTCGGCCCAGGTGGCACCCGCATCGCGGGCGATCTCGATCAGGCCCGTCTCCCAGCCGGCGAGTTCCGCGCGAAGGTGGCGCAGCGTCAGGAGCGCGGCCAGGGCCTGCTGCGGATCGCTCTGGTTCGCGGCGTCCGGGGGTGCGTCGCAGGCGGTGCGGGCGGCGGCGTCCATCATGCCCAGCGCGGCAGCGGCGGCCAGGAACGAGACAGGGCCCGCTCCGGCCGCGCCGGTGTCCTGGGTATCCACATTGTCACTCTTTCGCTGACTGGGTCCATGTCATCGTCTGGATGACATGGTACAGCGATTCGTGTCGTGCCGCACCGGTGCGACCCACCCGAAGACCTTCCGGGCCGGAGGTGTCCGACGATGTCCATCCGCATCGCGGTGCTCCCCCAGGCCCCCAGTCACTGACGGCGGCCGCCCCCGGTCCCGCTGGACGCCTGGTGCGAGGACGACCGCTCCGTGATCGCGCTCGACCTGCCCGGCATCCCGCCGGAGACGATCGAGGTCCGGCCGGCGGGCCGGACGGTCACCGTGAAAGGCCGAACGCCGGCCCACCCCGCGTCCGGGCGAGGGCGCCGGCGGCAAACCCGACGGCCGCACTCGCGGGGCGGTGCGGAGGACGGCGGGTGCTCCGGGGCCGGTCCCGCAGCGGCGGAGTGCCGGCCCCGGAGCCCGGTTCAGCTGCGCAGACTCCACTGCTGGTTGCCCGCGCCCGAGCAGGCCCACAGCTGGATCTTCGTCGCGTTGGCCGTACCCGCGCCGCTGGCGTCCAGGCACAGGCCCGACTGCACTCCGGTGATCGTGCCGTTGGAGTTGATGTTCCACTGCTGGTTGGCCTGCCCGTTGCAGTCCCAGATGACCGCCGCGGTTCCGTTGCCGGTCCCCTGGCCCGAGGCGTCAAGGCACTTGTTGCCGTAGACCATGAGCTGCTTGCCCGCCGTGGGGGTCCACCGCTGGTTGGTTCGGCCCTGGCAGTCCCACAGTTGAGCCTGGGTGCCGTTGGCCGTGGAGGAGTTGCCGATGTCCACGCAACGGCCCGACGCCTGGCCCACGATCTCCTGGCCGCCGCCGGGCGCGGGAGTGCTGGAGCTGAATTGGCTGAAGAACTTCCACACTTCGCCGGAGGTCCAGGTGTGCCAGCCGTCGCAGGTGCACCCGTCGATCGGGCCGGGGTCGTGGCCCGCTCCGTCGAACGCGGCCCAGACGACCGGGTACCCGGACTTGCACCCGGAGTAGGCGGTGACGGTGTGCGTCAGACTCCCGGACGCCGGCTCGGCCGGGTTCTGCGGGGTGCAGCCGTTGTTCCTGACGAACTGGTCACGCAGTGCCCTCCCCGAGGCGATGGGCAGTACGTTGTCGCGGAGGCCGTGGAGCCCCATGTAGGCGATCGGTTGCGTACCGCCACCGCATCCGCTCAGGTTCGCCCCCGCGTAGACCGCGACCGCGCGGAAGACCGTCGGCCGGGCGCAGGCGAGGGCATAGGTCATCGCACCGCCGTAGCTGAAACCGGCGGAGAAGAGCTGGGTCGTGTCGACGCACAGGCCGGCTTCGAGCTGCCTGGTCATGTCGTCGACGAAGGTGACGTCCTGGCCGTTGGAGTTGGCCCAGCCGTTGTCGAGGCCCTGGGGCGCGACGAAGATGGTGCCGTTGTTCTCGTTGTCCGCCAGTCGCCTGAGGCCGTAGTAGGACCAGTTGTACCCGTCGGTGCCGCCGGAGTCGACGTCGTTGGCCGTGCCGCCCCTCCAGTGGAATCCGAAGATCAACCGGTAGGGGCGGTTCTGGTCGTAGTTGGCGGGGACCCTCAGGATGTAGCCGCGGTTCTGGCCGCCGCTGGCGATCGTGTGGGGACCGCTCGCCAGCGCCGGTGCCTTGCCGCAGCCGCCGGTGGCCGCGGCGGCGCTGACCGGAGCGGCGGTCGCGCTCAGGGCGGTACCCAGCGCGATGCTGATCGCGGCCACGATGACGATGATCGAGGCCGGCACGGAGGTGCGTAAGGAGCTGCGTTTCATGGGCTCTTCCTTCGCTGCGGGGGGACAGGAGTTCAGGGCGCCGGCCAACGGATCCTCCGCGGGCCAGTTGAAACGGTTCGATCATGTGGGGGCGGACCCACGCTCGTGGGCGCGGGTGGGGCGCCGCCTGGGGCGCGCCGGCGCGGGCCGCCATGTGAGCGCTCACAAGCGCGCGAAGGGACCGACTCCTCCAAAAAGGTGGTGGGACGTCTTGAAGGCGACGGCGGCAGCCTGCATCACTCCGCAGCCGCGGTCAACCTTTCTCACAGACCGGCCCTCGGTGCCGACACCGACGGTCTTGGCGTCGGCCTGCCGGCGGGTCCGCGCACACGAGCTCGGCGCGCCCGGGCCTCTGCGACTGGTCGGGGCTGGGTGGTTGACGGTCGCGCCGGACCGTCGCCGGGATGGGTGCGTGCACCGGTGTTGTCTTTTCGGCGGTGCCACCGGAACATAATTAACGCTAAAAACAATTTCGGACGGAGAGGTCCATGTTCCGATCACGCTCCCTCAAGTCCCGCTTGCTGGGCCTGGCTGCCGCGGTCGGCCTCGCGGTCGGCCTGAGCCTGCAGGCCGCCCCCCAGGCCGCCGCCGCGTCACTGACCCAGATCACGAACTTCGGCACCAACCCGACCGGCCTGCTCATGCACCTGTACGTGCCGAACAACGTCAAGGCCAACCCCCCGATCCTGCTGGCCCTGCACGGGTGCCAGGGGAACGGGCCCTACATGTACTCGAGTACCGACTTCGCGTCGCTGGCCGACCGGTACGGGTTCCTCGTCATCTACCCCTCGACGAACCCCAACGGAAGTTGCTGGGACGTCTCCTCCGATCAGGCGCTGACCCGCAACGGCGGCAGTGACCCGGCCGGGCTCATGTCGATGATCACCTACACGGAACAGCACTACGGCGGCAACGCCAACGCCGTGTACGTGACCGGGGAGTCGTCGGGCGGGATGATGACGAACGTGATGCTCGCCGACTACCCCGACGTGTTCAAGGCGGGCGCCGCATTCATGGGAGTGCCGTACCACTGCTTCTACACCGGCTCCGCACGCGGCTGGAACTCGGCGTGCGCCCAGGGCAAGGTCGCCATGACCCCGCAGCAGTGGGGCGGTCTGGTGCGCACGGCGTATCCCGGCTACACCGGTCCGCGTCCGCGTGTGCAGCTGTGGCACGGAACCGCCGACACGACGCTGAGCCACAACAACCTCGGCGAAGAGATCAAGCAGTGGACCGATGTCCTCGGTGTGGGCCAGACCCCGTCGACCACGGAGACCCCCGTCGCCAACTGGACCCGTACTCGGTACAACAACAGCGCCGGCACCACCCAGGTCGAGGCGTACAGCATCGCCGGAGCCGGACACCAACTGCCGGTACAGGGCTCCGCGATGGCCGCCGACGCGATCCACTTCATGGGCCTGGACGCGGGGTCCTCCGGCAGCGGTACGACCGGCCCGCTGCACGCGGTGGCTGCGGGCAAGTGCCTGACGGACGCGAACACGACGCCGGGCACACAGCAGCAGATCTACGCCTGCAACGGCGGTGCGAACCAGACCTGGACCCGCACTCCGTCGAACCAGCTGACCGTGACCGTGGGCGGCACCACCCTGTGCCTGGACGCCAACGCACACGGTACGACCGCCGGCACCAAGGCGATCGTCTGGTCCTGCAACGGCCAGCCCAACCAGCAGTGGCAGCTGAACTCCAACGGCACCGTCACCGGAGTGCAGTCGGGCCTCTGCCTGGACGTGGCCGGCCTGGCCACCACCGACGGCACGCCCGTCCAGCTGTGGACCTGCAGCGGCGGCAGGAACCAGCAGTGGACCCTGGGATGACACCGCGTGCGCACCGGTCGCGGTGACCCGGATCAGCCGTGCGCGGCTCGCGGCCGTTCGGGGCGATCACCTCATGGCTGATGACGGTCCTCGTCCGTGCGGGGCGGGCCCCCTCGGGCCCGCCCCGCACGGGGCTTTCAGCCGTCCCGGGCAGGAACCGAGGTGCTGGGGCCCGAGGCTGTCGAGGCGTGCGGAGCCGCCTCCGGCAGCCGGACGCCCTGGCTGCCGGGGGCGGGGAGGATCTGGTCGGTGATCACGGCATGAGGGAGAAACCCGGTGCCCTCCGTGCCGGGACCTGTCAGGATCCCCGGATGGAGATCCGTCGCATCACTCAGGTCGAAGCCGTCACGGATGCCGGGCACTTGTTCGACTCGCCTCCTCGGCCGGAGGCGACCGGGCAGTTCCTCGCAGACGAGCGCCATCACCTCCTGATCGCCTACGTGGACGACGTCCCGGCGGGGATGGTCACCGGCGTCGAGATGACCCACCCGGACAAGGGCACCGAGATGTTCCTGTACGAGCTGGGCGTGGAGGAGTCGTTCCGCGGGCGCGGTGTCGGCCGGGCTCTGGCGTCGGCGCTCGCAGACCTGGCACGCGAACGCGACTGCTACGGCATGTGGGTGATCACGGACGAGGACAACGTGGCGGCACGGGCGACGTACAGCCGCGCCGGGGGCACCCTGGAAGACAAGCAGGTGGTGCTCGTCTGGACCTTCGACCAGCCATAGCTCCACGGGGCGCAGCCGCGCGCCGCGTCAGGCGGTCGGGCCGCGCACCACCCGGGCCCGGCAGACCTCCCGCCGGGCACTCCCGCACGGCCCCGGCCCGAGGGCACGGCATCGCCGATCCGTCCGGGCACGTGATGCTCGGCCCTGCGCCGAAGGCTTCGGGCGAGGTCAGCCGAACCGGGCTGCGACGTCGGCCCCTTCCCGCACGAAGACCGGGATGCGCTCCAGCGGGGCCTCGGCGTCGTGCGTCGTTCCGCCCTCCACCACCCGTCCGGTGACCGGGTCGGACCAACGCGCGCCGGACGGCAGGTACACCCGGCGCGTCCGGGTGCCCGCCTCGTACACCGGTGCCACCAGCACGTCCGGGCCGAGCAGGAACTGGTCGTCCACCTCCCAGGCGCGCTCGTCCTCGGGGAAGTCGAAGAACAGCGGGCGCATCGGCGGGGCACCGGTGCGGTGGGCGTCCTCGGACAGCCTGCTCAGGTACGGGCGCAGGCGCTCGCGCAGCAGCAGGTGGTCGCGCAGGATGCCGAACGCCTCCTCCCCGTACGACCAGACCTCGTTCGGCCCGCCGGTCATGTCCGCCGAGAAGGCGGGGTGATTGGGCGCGCGGTCCCCGTGCAGCCGCATGACGGGGCAGAAGGTGCCGTACTGGAACCACCGGATCAGCAACTCGCGGTACGCCGGATCGTCCGGGTCGCCGCCGAAGAAGCCGCCGATGTCGGTGTTCCACCAGGGAATCCCGCTCATCGCGACGTTCAGCCCGGCCCTGATCTGGCGGGCCAGGGAGTCGAAGGTGGTGGGGATGTCGCCCGACCACAGCAGGGCCCCGTGGGCCTGGCTGCCCGCCCAGGCGGAGCGGACCAGCGACAGCGGCCGCTCCTCGCCCGCCGCGCGCAGGCCGTCGGCGACCGCGCGGGTGTGCTGCAGCGGGTAGAGGTTCGCGGCCTCGGCGGCCGGCCCGGCCGCGTAGACGGCGCGTTCGGCGAGGTCCCGGGGCAGGTCGGGCTCGCAGGCGTCCAGCCAGAAGCACGCCACGCCCAGCGAACGGTAGTTGTCGTCCAGCCGCTGCCACAGTGCGGCGCGTGCGCCGGGGTGGGTGGCGTCGTAGTAGGCCATGGGGCGGATCAGCGCGTGCCCGCTGTGCCGGGACGGCCACGGATAGGTGAGCAGGCCGCCGCCGGCGTCCCGTACGAGGTGTCCGGCCGAGCGCAGCTCGTCGTACGAGTCGCTGCCGGGCTCGACGGTGGGCCACACCGAGACGGCGAGTTTCACGCCCAGGTCCGCCAGTTCCTCCACCATGGCCGCGGGGTCGGGCCACTCGCTCTCCTCGAAACGCCAGTCGCCCATCCTCGGCCAGTGGAAGAAGTCGCAGACGATGACGGACAGCGGCAGTCCGAGCTCCTCGTACTGCCGTGCCACCGAGAGGAGTTCGTCCTGGGTGCGGTAGCGCAGTTTCGACTGCCAGAAGCCGGACGCCCACTCGGGCAGCAGGGGCGGGCGGCCGGTGGCCCGGGTGTAGGAGTCCAGGATCCGGGCCGGGGTGTCGCCGGCGGTGATCCAGTAGTCGACGCGTCCGCCGGCGTCGGCGGTCCACCGGGTGGTGTCTGCGCCCAGTTCGACCCGGCCGGTGGCGGGGTTGTTCCACAGCAGTCCGTAGCCGCGCGAGGAGTGCAGGAAGGGGATGGCCGCCACGGTGTTGCTCTGGACCAGGTCGATCACACAGCCCTTCTGGTCCAGGCGCCCGTGCAGGTGCTGCCCCAGACCGTGCAGCCGTTCACCGTCGTAGGCCTCGAAGGACTGCTCCGTCCGGCCGCCCGCCGCGTGGACGCGCGAGCCGTCGTGATGCGCGTACGGGCCCCGCTCGGCGAGGAGTTCGCGGCCCGAGACGGCGTGGCGGAACCTCAGCCGGCCGTCCGCCGAGGCCTCGACGGCCAGGCCGCCGTTGACCAGCCGGGCACAGCCGTCGTCCGACACGGACAGCTCGGCGGGCGGGCAGGGCGGGGGGCTCTCCAGCGCGCCGGGGGCGGCGGGGTCGATGGTCCCGGACGACGCCCGCACCCGGACGGCGTCCGGTCCCCAGGGCTCGATGCGGAGGATCTCCGCCGCGGTGTGCCGCTCCAGAGCGCCCGCGCGAATGCTGTAGGACAAGGGTCTGTTCCTCTGTTCGTCTCGGCCGCCCGGACGCATGCCGTGCGGGTGCCACGGCCACGGTGGCCGGTGCCACCTGCGACACCCGACGGCACCGGCCTCCCCGGATCAGTGCGCCGACACCTGGGTCCGGTGGTGCTACGCGGTCCGGGGTCCGTCTCCGTGGTCGGGGATGGGCAGGCGCGCTCCACCTTGGCGGGCGGACTGGTGGGCGATGATGCCGGGGAGCGTGTAACGGGCGGCGGTCCAGGCGTGCAGCGCCGGGGGCGTTCGCGTCGTGACCGCCACGGCGAAGTCGTCGGCGAGGAAGTGATGGCTGCCTTCGTGGCCGTTGGGGGCGTGCTCGAACTCTCGCGGCAGCCGGGAGCGGTCGTGGACCGGTGCGGTGCCGGAGGCGAAGGCGCCGCGCAGTTCCGGGGCGACGTGGGCGAGGGTCGGGTCGTCCGGGGCCAGGGTGGGTGCGGGGTGCAGGTGCTCGGTGAGGTCGTACTCGCCCTTCTTGTCCTGCCACAGACTCACCGAACCGAGCTGTTCGAAGACTCCCTCCGTGCCGAAGAAGCGGAAGCGCGACTCCTTGCCGATGTATCCGACCCGGCGGAACTCGTTCGTGCGGAAGCTCCCGCCGCCCGCGACCTCGAACAATGCGGTCGCGTTGGAGAAGTCGTTGTCGAACTGGCTGATCTCGCGGTCGAACACGCCATCGCCGCGCTCGTCCGGGACACCGATCGCCGAGACGCTCACGGCGTGGGTCTGCCAGGCGCCGAGGACCCCGCCGATCGAGTGCGTGGGGTAGAGCAGCGGAGGATAGCTGGCAGTGGACTTCCAGTTCTCACCGCCGCTGTACCTGTACGCGTCGTAGAAGCCCCAGTCCATGTCGTGGACGTAGTCGCCCTCCGCGTAGAAGACCCGACCGAACGCTCCCGCGGCGATCTGGGCGCGCGCGTAGACCGTCGCCGGGTGGTAGTGGCTCGTCTCACCCATCATGTAGATCCGACCGGTCTCCTCGACCGCGGCGATGATGTCCGCGATCTCGGCCTCGGTCACGGCCATGGGCACCGCACTGTAGACGTCCTTGCCCGCGCGCAGTGCCCGCACGGCGAGCGGGCCGTGCGTCCAGCGCTGGGTGAAGAGCGCGATGGCGTCGAGATCGGAATCGAGCATGTCCTCGAACGAGGGGACCGTGCCGGCGAGGTCGTAGTCGGTGACCAGTTGCTCGGCACGCTCCGGGATCAGGTCGGTGACCTTGATGTCACCGACGTCCGGGTGCAGGTGCCAGAGTTTGGCGAACGAACCGGCGAACTGGCCGGCACCGACGATGCCAAGTGAGAACACGCGGAGCTCCAGAGGAACGGTAGAGGGGATGTGAGCTGCTGCCGATCGCAGGACGGCGCGAGTACCGGCACTGCCCACGACGATAGGATCCGAGCAGATGCGACGTCTGCACCGTTTCGAAGCGAGAACTTCTTGGATCCTCAGGGCACGCTGATCGACGAACCGTCATACCTGCGCGTCTGGTCCGGGCGCCCGGTGCTGATGTCGACGGCGCACCGGCACGACGACCTGGAGATCAACTTCGTGGCCGACGGCGGGTCGATGCTCTACCTCTACGGCGGCGAACTCCTCGAAGTCGAGGCGGGTGGCCTCGCCGTGTTCTGGGCGGCGATCCCGCACCAGCTGGTGGCGAGCCGGGCGACTCGCGTGCACTGGCTGCACGTGCCCTTCGACCAGTTCCTGGCCTGGGGGCTGCCGCAACCGCTCCTCGCCCGCGTGCTCTCCGGGGTGCCGGTGATCACTCCCGCGGCCCGCGCCGACGCGAGCGACCCGGTGAAGTTTTCCCAGTGGGCCGTCGATCTGGCCGCGGGCGACGAGGAACTGCACCGCATCGCGATGCTGGAGGTGCAGGCGCGCGTCCGGCGCCTGGCGCTCGCCGCGGTCGGCGACCCGGCACACCGGTACGCCGGTGACGATCCCGCCCTGCGCCAGGCGGTGTCCATGGCGCGGTACATCGCCGGTCACTTCCGCGAGCCGGTCACGGTGGCGGACGTCGCCGCAGCGGCGAACGTCCACCCGACGTACGCCATGACCCAGTTCCGCAAGGTCGTGCGCACCACGATCGGCGAGTACCTGAAGCTGTACCGGCTCGCCGAAGCACGCCGACTGCTGGTGACCACCGACCTTCCCGCGAGCCAGGTGGCCGTGGCCGCAGGCTTCGGCTCGGTCAGCCGCTTCTACCGGGTCTTCACCGAGGCGTGCGGAACCACCCCGGCACGATTCCGGCACGGACGCTGACTCTGACGAGCCCTGGCGACGGCGCCCGACGACGGGAACCGGCCCACCACGGCGAGTCGGCAGCAACCCGTGAGCCGGCTCGAAGCACCGGCCCGCAACCGCCGGCGAAGCGGTGGCGGGCCGGTGCGCGAGGGTGGGGCCCGGCGGCTCAGCCCCGGGGCTGGTCGACCAGCCAGCTGGTGTCGGCGGCCCAACTGGTGCTGCTGTCCCAGCTGTTGGAGCCGCCGTTGCCGGCTATGTAGGCCGTGAAGTTGTAGTGGCGGATGTACTTCGTCGGGTAGTTGACGGACTGGAAGGAGCGGCCGACCCCGCTGTTGCCCGTGGTGGGGCAGAAGGTGGCGTCCTGCGCGAAGGTGCCGGAGCCGGTGTCGAAGCTCAGGTAGAGCTCGTAGTTGAAGTGGCGCAGGAACTGGCCGGGTTTGTTGGCGGACTCGAAGGTCAGGCAGGAGGTGTTGGCCAGACCGGCGCGGACGATCCAGGTGGCGTCGGCCTTGTCGATCGCCGAACTGGAGGAGTTGACGGCGGAGATGACGACCTTGTCGTCGGCATCGTTGTGGCGCAGGTAGTGGGAGGTGCAGCAGGGCGCGGTGGTGGCCTGCAGGGAGATCCGGGAGCCGGGGGTGAGGGTTCCGGTGCTGGTCGAGCCGCTGGTGTAGCCGGCGGCGGTGATGTTGGCCTGGACGGCGTTCTCGGTGGCGTCCGACGGGTAGCCCGAGGTCATGACGCCTTCGTAGAAGGTGCCGGCGCTCGCGTTGCTGTTGTCGCCACCGATGCCGAGGATGATCGCGCCCTGCTTCTTCATCGGGTTGTAGCCGGGGGCGTTGGGGCGTACGCCGCTGTAGTAGGTGGACAGGCTGCCCGACTGGGCGTCGCCGCCGCGGATGGCCCACTGGTTCGGGCCGCCCTTGAGCATGGCGGTCAGGAACCGGTTGTTGACGCTGGGATCACCCGCGTTGAAGCCGCGGTTCACCCCGGAGAACAGGCCGTTCTCCAGGTCGGCCATGACCCAGGGGCCGTTGCCGCTGCCCCAGCCCCAGCCCTTGCTGTCGCCGAAGTAGAGGGCCTCCATGGTGCCGTTGCCGTCGTCGTTGCCGGTCGTCTCGGCGTTGCCGTAGTCGAAGCAGCAGCCGCCGTTGAAGTGCGTGCCGTCGAAGATCGCGTACATGCCCTCCGGTTGGTCGCCGGTGGCGATGCCGTTGGTCTTGTTGTTCCGGTAGCCGGTCCCGGGGGCCACGTAGACGCCGTACGCCTTGTGGCCGGCCACCGTGACGGGTGCCTCGAAGGCGTTGGCCGGGTTGTCGTTCCCATCCGCGGCCGGACCGGGAAAGTGGCCCCTGGGCGCCTGGGCGAGGTGGTTGCCCTTGCCGGACTCGTCGTAGATGACGGTGATGACGCAGCTGGTGCCCGCGCAGAAGGAATCCTGCGCGGCGGCGTCGGCGTATCCGCCGGCGCTCAGTACGCCGATGTCCTTGGTCGTGCCGTCGGAGGCGCGCCTGACCTGGTAGAGCGGGCCGTTGTACGCCGCGTAGAGGGCCCGGGTGGTGGAGTGCGCGGCGACGCACGGGGTGCCGCCCGCGGCGTAGATGTCGCACGGCCCCTGGGTGGCGGCCTGCGAGGTGGTGGCCGCGACCGTGAGCAGGCCGGCGGCGAGCACCACGGTCGTACCGGCCCCGAGGAGCGCGCGTCCGGCGCGGCGGATCCACGGTGGTTTCTTCATGAAGTACTCCTTCACAGGGTGGGGTGTGAGGTGAGCTCGACGAACTCCCGCCGCCCGGTCGTGCGGGCGGCGCGGGTCGGGTTGACGCCCCCGAGGGCCGGTGCGGACTCGGCGGTCTTCGGCACCCGCCCCGGCGCGGGGCCGCCGGTCAGCTCCAGGGGGCGGCGGCGAGCGCAGCGGTCGTTCCCGCCGCCAGCAGCGCCCGCCGGGCACGGAGCAGCCACGTTCGCATGGTCATGAACGGTCCTTCGCGGGGTGGAAGAAGGAAGGCGGTTCATTGTTAGCGCTAACAATCGTGACCGAGAAGAGGGGTGTGCCGTGAGCGTGGAGCCGACACCTCGGTCGCGTCGCAATGGCCATCACTATGGCCAGAGGTCGGGGCGCGGTCAAGACATCGCGCATGGACGGATTGTTAGCGCGCGCATTCGCCGATCCGGCTGTACGGCCGTCTGTCGCGATGCCGGTGGAGGCGGGCCCCGCCCGCCAGGCGGCGAGCTTGCCGATGGCTTCGGCAGGAGGCCGGGCCTCGGCACCAGCCGGCGCCTGAGGCGGCCGCAGGACTCCGAGACCGTACGAGCGTTCACGGCATCCGACGCGAGCAAGGGCGAGGCCGGATCCACGAGGGCGACTGCGCGCCCCCACGTCACGTGGCACTCACCGCCGCCGCCCGGCCGGTGCGACGGCAACACCTGCCGCAACCGCCGGCCCGCACGAGGAAGTGGACCGAAGACAGCGCGTGCACATCCCTGGACATGATCGAGGCGCCGGGTCTATAAACGTGGAATCAACCCCTCACCCCACCACTGCTCTCCCCTGCCGCAATTTGTTAGCGCTAACATCTTGCCGCGGCCTCCCCTCCCCCACCCGAGTCGCTTGCTCAAGGATGCCGAGTTCACCATGTTCAGACCTGATGTCAGCCGCACACATCCGTTCGCGGTGCTCGCCGCCGCCCTCGCGGTCCTGGCCGCACTGGCGGCGATGCTCGCCGCCGGCCCGGCTCAGGCGGCCACCACCGGCGCCGTGCGCGGTGTGGCTTCCGGCCGGTGTCTCGACGTGCCGGGCGCCAGCCAGACCGACGGCACGCTCCTGAACATCTGGGACTGCAACGGCGCGACCAACCAGCAGTGGACGCTGACGGACAGCAACCAGCTGACCGTGTACGGCAGCAAGTGCCTGGACGTCCCGGGCCACGCCAACACCGCCGGTACCCGGGTGGCGATCTGGAGCTGCAGCGGCGGGACGAACCAGCAGTGGCGGGCGAACGCCGACGGCACGATCGTCGCCGTGGAGTCCGGGCTGTGCCTGGACGTCTCGGGCGCCGGGACGGCCAACGGCACGGCGGTGCAGCTCTGGAACTGCACCGGCGCCGGCAACCAGAAGTGGACCGGCCTGTCCACGACCACGTGCTCGCTTCCGTCGACCTACCGGTGGAGCTCGACCGGCGCGCTGGCGCAGCCGGCGAACGGGTGGGCCGCGCTGAAGGACTTCACCACCACGACGTACAACGGCAAGCACCTGGTCTACGCGACGTACTCCGACGGCAACTGGGGCTCGATGGGCTTCAGCCCCTTCACGAACTGGTCGGACATGGCGACGGCCACCCAGACCAAGATGAACCAGGGCGCGGTGGCACCCCAGCTGTTCTACTTCGCACCCAAGAACATCTGGGTACTGGCCTCCCTGGGGTGGGGCACCAACTGGACCTTCACCTACCGCACGTCCAGCGACCCCACCAACCCCAACGGCTGGTCCGCGCCGCAGAACCTGTTCACCGCCAGCTTCCCCGCCGGCGAGGGCGGCGTCCCGATCGACCCGACCCTGATCGCCGACGGCCAGAACATGTACCTGTTCTTCGCCGGTGACAACGGCAAGATCTACCGGGCGAGCATGCCGATCGGAAACTTCCCGAGCAGCTTCGGCTCGTCGTACACGACGATCATGAGCGACACGGAGAAGAACCTGTTCGAGGCGCCGCAGGTCTACAAGGTCCAGGGCCAGAACCAGTACCTCATGATCGTCGAGGCTCGGGGCGCGTCCGAGCAGCGCTTCTTCCGCTCGTTCACCGCCTCCAGCCTGGACGGTACGTGGACCCCGCAGGCCGCCACCGAGTCCAACCCCTTCGCGGGCAAGGCCAACAGCGGCGCCACCTGGACCAACGACATCAGCCACGGCGACCTGGTCCGCAACAACCCCGACCAGACCATGACCGTGGACGCCTGCAACCTGCAGTTGCTCTACCAGGGCAGGACCCCCGGCGCGCCGGGGGACACCACCCCCTACGAGAAGCTGCCGTACCGGCCGGGCCTCCTCAGCCTGCAGCGCTGACCCGCCAGATCCACGGTGATCGCGACGTGGTGCGGTCCGCCGGCTCGTAGACGAGGGGTCTACGGCGTGGGCGACTCCACCTGCTGACCGATACTCACCACCATGAGGAACCCCAGTCGTGCGTCGACTGGGGTTCCTCTCTGTCGTGGCCCTTCTTCGGGGCCTCCTCCGGATCCGGGTCGCGGAACGGATGCAGCTCGGCTGCGGACACGGAACGGGAAGTCGACGGAGAACCCGTCGGGCGGCGGGCGCGGTGGCGTTCGTCGAAGCGGTTCGACGCTGACACGCTCCCCATTGGGCCTATCAACTACCCAGGCGTTCAGGAGAATTTGCATTTGTTCAGTCTCTTGCTTAATTGGTAACGCGTCGTTAGTCTCGCCGCAACATAGAACCGCTTCGACACTTCGACGGAGAGGGCCCGCGCCATGAGATCCGGCTTGAACCGCAGGAGCTTCCTGAGCACTGCCGCCACAGTCGCGGGGGCCGCCGCGATGGCACCGCTCCTGTCCGCCTGCGGCAGCGGCTCGACCAAGAAGTCCGGTGCGAACACCGGAGAAGGCCTGAAGGCGGCGCTGCCGAGCTATGTGCCGAACGGCAACGCGGTCAAGCCGGACATTGCCCCCGTGCAGGGCGGGTCCGGCGCCGCTACCGACCCCGCCTTCCTCTCCTACCCGGCCTCCCCGCCCGTCACCGTCTCCGGCGTTCCGGGCAAGGGCGGCAGCTACACGGCGATCACCCCGATGTGGGGCACCAACCCGCCCGTCGGCAACTCCTTCTACCAGGCGATGAACAAGGCCCTCGGGATCGACCTGACCGTCAAGCCGGCGGACGGGATCAACTACAGCACCATCATCCCGACGATGACCGCCGCCAAGAAACTGCCGGACTGGATCAACCTGCCGTCCTGGCTGAACAGCAGCTTCAACACCGGTGGGCTGGCCGGTACCCAGCTCGCGGACCTCACGCCGTACCTGTCCGGCGACAACATCAAGAAGTACCCCAACCTGGCCGCCCTCCCCACCGGCGCGTGGCAGAACGGGGTCTGGGGCGACAAGCTGTACGGGATCCCCTGCTTCTCCACCAGCTTCGGCATCCCCGGCGCCACCTTCTACCGCCGGGACATCCTCGAAGCCCGGGGCATCACGGCCGACCAGATCAAGTCCGCCGACGACCTGATGAACCTCGGCAAGGAACTGACCGCCGCCAAGCGGGGTGTGTGGGCCTTCGACGACGTGTGGACCTACCTCCAGACCGCCTGGAACGTCCCCATGAACTGGAGGGTCGACAACGGCAAGCTGGTCCACCCGTTCGAGACCCAGGAGTTCCTGGAAGCCCTCGACTGGCACAACCGCCTGGCCGCCACGGGCTACATGCACCCGGACACGCTCGCCGGTGACGTCGCCAACGGGGCCACCCGCTTCTACAGCGGCAAGGTGCTCATCGCGGGCGGCGGACTGGGCGCCTGGAACCTGTCCGACCACCAGTCCGGCACCGCCGCGGACCCGAACTACCGGCGCGGCGCGTTCAACGCCATCACCGCCGGCGGCACGGGCACGCCCGTCATCTACATGGGCGCCGCCGCCAGCATGATCAGCTACCTCAACGCCGACCTGAAGCCCGCGCAGATCGAGGAACTGCTCTCCGTCGCGAACTATCTCGCCGCCCCCTACGGCACGGCCGAGTACACCCTGGTCAACTTCGGGGTCGAAGGCGTCCACCACACCCGGGTGAACGGCGTGCCGACCTTCACGGAGGAGGGCAAGAAGGACGTTCAGGCGACGACCTACCCGTTCCTGGCCGCTTCCGCCTCCGTGATCAGCAACCCGGGCGGCGAGCAGATCACCAAGGACTACTCGAGCTGGTCGGCCGCCAACGTCAAGTACCTCACCAAGCCGCCCTTCTGGGGCATGAACCTCAGCATGCCGCAGGCGATCGCCTCGGCCGCGGCCGCGACGAGCGTCAACGACGCCATCACGGACTGCTACCACGGCAAGAAGAAGGTCTCCGAGGTGCAGGAGGTCATCGCCAGCTGGCGCTCCGGCCCCGGGGACCGGCTCAAGCAGTGGATGACCGACAACGTCCTCGACAAGTACGGCACCGGCCAGTGAGCACCGGGGCACCGGAGCGCCCGGTCGGCCCCGCACGGCTCAACCGGCGGAGTCGAAGAACACCCTGTACCTCGGTCTCGTCCAGCTGATCCTCTTCTCCCCGATCCCGATCTCGATCGCACTGGCCCTGCTGCTCAACTCCGTGGAGCGACAGGATCCGCAACCTCTTCCAGTCCGTCGTCCACCTGGCGCACCTCTTCTCGTGGGTGCCGGCGATCACGATCTTCCAGCAGATGCCGGGCGGCGCCGGCATGCTCAACCAGTTCCTGCGCCAGCACGACATCCGCACCTGGGACATCGCGACCGACCCGGACACCTTCGCGCTGCTGCTCACCTCCCAGGCGGTCTGGAAGGAGGCGGGCCGACCAGGATCATCGCGGACCGCCCGGACACCACCGGGTTCGTCGTGCAGAACGAGGACGCGATCGGCCCGCTGCTGAGCCTGCTGCGCGCCAGCGGACGGACCGTCCCGGAGGACGCCGCGGTCGTCCCCATCTGCCCCGACCCGCTGGCCGAGCAGCACTCACCCCGGCTCACCTATGTGACCAGTCCGAAGAGGGAACTCGGGCAGGCCGCCGCGGCCCGGCACCGCCGGGAACGTGTCCCACAACGCCGCCGTCCCGCAGGGCGGCAGCGACCAGTGGGGTTTCAGGGCCACCTGGTCCACCGGCGACGCCGGTCCCCCCGCCTTCTGGTTCAACGGCGCGTCCTGCGCGATCGGCTGACCGATGAGCCGGTGGTGCCCCGGACTCCCCGAGGTCCGGGGCACCCCTCCAGCGCGAACCACCCGCGCGAACCACCGAAAGGAACCCGACCACGTGTCAGACCAGCCCCAGCCGGGCGGCACCGTCCCCAACCCGGTGATCCCCGGCTTCCACCCCGACCCCAGCGTCTGCCGCGTGGGCGAGGACTACTACCTCGTCTGCTCAAGCTTCGAGTACTTCCCCGGTATCCCGGTCTTCCACAGCCGCGACCTGGTCAACTGGACCCAGATCGGCAACGCCCTGGACCGGCCCAGCCAGCTGCGCCTGCCGCGCGACATGCCCTCCTCCCGCGGCATCTTCGCGCCGACGCTGCGCCACCACGACGGCCGGTTCTGGCTGATCGTCACCAACGTCGGCGACGACGGCAACATGCTCTTCACCGCCACCGACCCGGCCGGCCCCTGGTCGGATCCGGTCCGGCTCCCCGGCGTCCCCGGCATCGACCCGGACCTCGCCTGGGACGAGGACGGCACCTGCTGGTGCACCGTCGCCGGGATCTCCCAGGTCCGCCTCGACCCCTACACCGGCAAGACCGACGGCGAACCGTACCGGATCTGGTCCGGCACCCCCGGCGCGATGGCTCCCGAGGCCCCGCACCTGTACCGGATCGGCGACTACTGGTACCTGATGATCGCCGAGGGCGGCACCGAACGCGGCCACGGCGTCTCCATCGCCCGCGGCCTGACGCCCTCCGGCCCGTTCGAGCCGTGCCCGGCCAACCCGGTCCTGACCCACCGGGGTGTCGCCAGCCCCATCCAGAACACCGGGCACGCCGACCTCGTCCAGGCGCCCGACGGCTCCTGGTGGATGGTGCTGCTCGCGGTCCGGCCGCGCGGCGGCACCCCGGGCTGGTACGTGCTCGGCCGGGAGACCTTCCTCGCCCCCGTCGAGTGGGTGGACGGCTGGCCGGTCGTCGGCGAGGTGACCTCGGAACTGCCCGGCCCGGCCTGGCCGCTGCACCCCACCCCCGCCGTACCGGTCCGGGACGACTTCGACCAGGCCGAACTGCACCCCCGGTGGGTCTCGGTGCGCGAGCGCCCGGAGGGCTCGTGCACCACGAAGGAACGATCCGGCTGGCTCACCCTGCGCGCCGTCGGCGCCTCGCTGGACGACAACGACGCGGTGTTCGTCGGCCGGCGACAGCAGCACCTCGCCTGCCGGGCCCGCACCCTGATCGACCCCGCCGACGGCAGCGGCGGCCTGGCCGTCCGCCTGGACGAGGATCACCACTACGAGATCGAGGCGACCGACGGCGAAGTGAAGGTCTTCGCCCGGATCGGCCCGCTGCGCACCGAGGTCGCCGTCCGGCCGGTGCCCGCCGGGGCGGTGGTGCTCGGCGTCGAGATCGCTCCGGAACCCCCACGTGGCGCGCGGACCGGGCCGGACACCCTCTCCTTCGGCATCGAGGAGACCGACGGCACGTTCACCGTGCTCGCCACCCTCGCCGGACGCTACCTGTCCACCGAGGTCGCCGGCGGCTTCACCGGCCGGGTCATCGGCATGTACGCCGCGACCGGCACCGTCCACTTCGACCGGTTCGACTACGAGCCGCTCCCGCTTCCCTGACCACCCGTCAGCGGAGATCCGCACCCCGTCTCACACGAAAGGGACACCCGTGAACGACGCACAGCAGACCGCCCGCCCGCGAAGCCGCCGTCTCCACCGGACAGCCGCCCTCCTGGTGGCGCTGGTCACCGTGGGCGGTGTCGCCGGCGGCACGGCCGTCGCCGCACCGGCCGACCAGGCCCCGGCCCGGGGCGGGGCACAGGCGGTCAGGGTTCCGAGCGACCCGATGGCCGCCGTGGCCCAGATGCAGCCCAGCTGGAACCTCGGCAACACCCTCGACGCGATCCCCGACGAGACCTCCTGGGGCAACCCGCTCACCACCAAGGCGACGTTCGACGGCCTCCGGGCCCAGGGCTTCCGCAGCGTCCGGATCCCCGTCACCTGGTACACCCACCAGTCCGCCACCGCCCCGTACACCATCGACCCGGCGTACATGACGCGGGTCAAGCAGGTGGTCGACATGGCGCTCTCCACCGGCCTCTACGTCGAGATCAACGTCCACCACGACTCGTGGCAGTGGATCAAGTACATGTCCACCGACCACGACAACATCGTGACGCGGTTCAACGCGACCTGGCAGCAGATCGCCACCACCTTCAAGGACGAGCCGCGCGCGCTGCTCATGGAGAGCATCAACGAGCCGCAGTTCGACAACGCGACCGACGCGCAGAAGACCCAGTACCTGCGCGAGCTCAACACCTCGTTCCACAGCATCGTGCGCAACTCCGGCGGGCAGAACAAGGACCGCCTGCTCGTCCTGCCCTCGGAGGAGACCAACAACGCCCAGCACTGGCTGGACGACCTGTCCACCACGATGAGCTCGCTGAAGGACCGCAATCTGGTCGCCACCGTGCACTACTACAGCTGGTACCCGTTCAGCGTGAACATCGCGAACGGCCCGACCTACGACGCGAAGGCCCAGTCGGACCTGACCGAGG
This sequence comes from Kitasatospora sp. NPDC050463, assembly GCF_040655255.1. Taxonomy (NCBI): domain Bacteria; kingdom Bacillati; phylum Actinomycetota; class Actinomycetes; order Kitasatosporales; family Streptomycetaceae; genus Kitasatospora; species Kitasatospora sp. NPDC050463. The sequence continues at coordinate 117,872 of NZ_JBFAJO010000004.1, read as the reverse complement.
GCTTCGCCCGGGTGCACGACACCTTCGTCGCCAAGGGCATCCCCGTCTACCTCGGCGAGTACGGCCTGCTCACCTCGCCCTACTCCGGCGTGGTCGAGCGCGGCGAGATGCTCAAGTACTTCGAGCACGTCAACTACGAGGCGCGGCGCAACGGCATGACCTCCGCCGTCTGGGACGCCGCCAACGACTTCCTGAACCGCGGCACCATGCAGTGGATGGTCCCCGAGATGAAGGCGCTGATCAAGTCCTCCTGGACCACCCGCTCGGGCACCGCCTCCACCGACAACGTCTTCCTGCCGGCCTCCGGCCCCATCACGGCGCAGACCGTCACGCTGAACCGCAACGGGCTCTGGTTCACGGGGCTGTGGCAGGGCGATCGCCCGCTGATCCCGTACCTCGACTACACCCTCAACGGCGACCAGCTCACGCTGACGGCGGACGCCCTCACCCGGCTCGCCGGCGACCGTGCCCACGGGCTCAACTCGACCATCGAGATCCGGTACTCCGACGGCGTCCCCTGGAAGCTCTTCGTGCGCTCGTACGACAAGCCGGCGCTGTCCGACGCCACCGGAACGGCCGACGGGCTCACCATCCCGACCCGGTTCAACGGTGACCTGATGGCCAACGTGGAGTCCACCTACGCCGACGGCACCGCGGCGGGCCCGGCCTCCTGGACCACGTTCCAGTCGTTCGACAACTACCGCGCCGACTACGGCGCCGACACCACCACCGTCAAGGCCGACTTCCTCAAGTCGCTCAAGGACGACGCCCCGGTGACGCTCACCTTCCGCTTCTGGACCGGCGCCACCCTCACCTACCACGTGACCAAGTCCGGCAACACCGTTACCGGCACCGCCTCCTGACCACCCCCCGCCCCGCCCGGCCGCCGGTCCCCACCTGCGGCCGGGCGCCTTCCAGGAAAGAGCCCTCCATGCTCTCCCTACGGTCCCACGGACGACGGCTGCGTCTTCTCTCAGCCACCGCACTGATGCTCACCGCCTGCGTCACCGCAGCCACCGGCGCGACCGCCGAAGCCGCCGAGACCGCCGCGACCACCGAGGCCTCCACGACCGCCGCGACCGCACCGGGCAGCCCTGCACTCACCCCGCCGCTGGGCTGGAACAGCTGGAACAGCTTCGGGTGCGGTGTCAACGAGTCACAGGTCCGCCAGGCCGCCGACGCCATGGTGTCCTCGGGCATGAAGGACGCCGGCTACCAGTACGTCGTCGTCGACGACTGCTGGTTCGACCCGCAGCGTGACGGCGCGGGCAACCTCCGGTCCAACCCGACCAAGTTCCCCAGCGGCATGAAGGCGCTCGGGGACTACATCCACAGCAAGGGCCTGAAGTTCGGCATCTACCAGGCGCCCAACGAGCGCACGTGCGCACAGGCCGTGGGTTCCTACTCCGGCTCCACCGGCAGCAAGGGCCACGAGGCCCAGGACGCCACCACCTTCGCCTCGTGGGGCGTGGACTACCTCAAGTACGACTGGTGCTCCTCCAGCGGCACGTTGGAGGAGCAGGTCGCACGGTTCACCCTCATGCGCGACGGCCTCCGCGCCACCGGCCGTCCCATCGTCTACAGCATCAACCCCAACAGCCTGCACGCCATCACCGGCTCCTCGTACAACTGGGGTCAGGTCGCGGACCTGTGGCGGACGACCGAGGACCTGCTGGACATCTGGCAGAACGGCAACACCAACAGCTACCCGATGGGCGTGGGCAACGTCCTCGACATCGACGCGCCGCTGGCCGCTCAGTCGGGCCGTGGCCACTGGAACGACCCCGACATGCTCGTGGTCGGCCGCCCCGGTCTGTCACTGACCGAGTCCCGTTCCCACTTCGCCCTCTGGTCGCTGCTCTCGGCGCCCCTCATCGCGGGCAACGACATCCGGACCATGTCCAGCGACGTGAGCGCGATCCTGCGCAACCCCCGCCTGCTGGCGGTGAACCAGGACGCGCTCGGCGCGGGCGGCCGCCGGGTGCGCGACGACGGCGACACCGAGGTGTTCGCCAAGCCCCTGTCCGACGGTTCGGTCGCCGTGGGCCTGTTCAACCGGGGGAGCGGCACCGCGACCGTCACCGCCACGGCCGCGCAGGTCGGCCTCACCGGAGGGCCGTTCACCCTCACCGACCTGTGGACCGGCGGCACGTCGAACACGTCCGGCCAGATATCGGCGAGCGTCCCGGCACACGGTGTCGCCGTGTTCAAGATGACCGGCGGCAGCCCGCTGGCCTCCACCACCGCACGCCTGCGCGGCACCGGGTCCGGCCGGTGCCTGGACGTGGACCGGGCCTCCACGACGGCCGGGACGACGACGCTGATCTGGGACTGCCACACCGCCGCCAACCAGCTGTGGACCACGTGGGCCGGCGGCGAGATCCGCGTCTACGGCGACAAGTGCCTGGATGCTTCCGGCCAGGGCACCACCGACGGCACCCGGGTCATCATCTGGCCCTGCAGCGGTCTGGACAACCAGAAGTGGACCCTGCAGACCGACGGGTCGATTCGCAACGTCCACGCCGGGCTGTGCCTGGACGCCGACCACGCGGGGACCGTCAACGGGACCCCGGCCATCCTGTGGACCTGCAACGGCCAGAACAACCAGAAGTGGACCACTCTTCCGTAGTCCGCTCCCCTGCCGGTTCGTCGAGGATCCGCCGGACGACGGCGAAGGGCCTCGGTCTGCGGCCCCTCGGTGTCACCCGCATCAGAGGGCCTGAAGTCCTCCCGACCGGCCAGCGGATCGGCGGGGCTCCGAGCACGGCGCCCCGCACCCCCGGCCGGCGCACCGCCATGCGCCGGCCGGGGAGATCAGGCCCAGATGTCACCGGGATCCCGCGCCGACCGGGACGAGTCCGCACTCTCCGCCAGGCGGCACCCCATGTGGTCAGCGATCCAGTCCGTGAGCCCGGTCCGAATGCCGTCGTACGTGCCGAAACCGTAGTCGCCGCAGGTGCGGCAGTAGCCGGCGCTCCCGGACTCGGCCTCGGGCTGCTCGGGCGATGAGATGGTGCGGTCGGCCACTGCGGCTCCTCGGAGGCGGTAGCGCGGCAGGCAGGATGTGCGACGACTGGCCAGCCGTGCCCGGGGAGCGACCACCGTGGAGCTCTCGCGATGCTTCGGCACGCTGAGGACGTGCTCGCCGCAGGCAGCGACGTGCCGTTGCCCGACTGGTTCACCTGGTTCTCCACGGTCCGCTTGCGCGCGTTCAAGGGCAACACGGAGCTGGCGGCCGGACTGATCCCGCAGGCGCGCACCACCCTGGAGAAGGCGCTGACCGACCTCCCGGAAGCTGACGGCAAGCAGCGGACGGTGATCCTCGCCGACCTCGCCGCCGTCGAGGCTGCGGCCCGTCGGCCTGATGAGGCGTGCGCCCTACTGGGGCAGGCGCTCGACCAGCTCGACAGCACCTGGTACGCCACCGGTGTGGAGCGTGTGCGCGAGACGCGACGGGCCCTCGTCCCGTGGGAAGATTCGGCGGCCGTCCAGCGTGTGGACGACCGCCTCTACTCCTGGAGCGCGACCCTCAGTTCACTGCAGCGTTGAGCTTGGCGATCAGCTCGGGCAGCTCCAGCAGCGAGTCGATCCGGACCGTAGCCTGCGCGGCGGCCGGGTCGTGCTGCTGGATCCAGCCCCACGGCCCGCGCCGGATCAGCGCCGTGTGCATCCCGGCCGCCCGCGCGGGGAGCACGTCGTTGTCGAGGCGGTCGCCGACGTACAGGATTTCGCCCGGTTCGGCCGGCACGACCTCGGCGACCCGCTCGAAGAACGTCGGGTCGGGCTTGCTCGCGCCCCAGTCGTCCGACGTGCCAATCAGATCGACGTCGGCGGTGAACAGCTCGCGTAGCAAGCCGCCGGCCCTGACCGTCTGGTTCCCGGCGATCGCCAGCCACAAGCCGTCGGCGCGGAGCTGAGCCAGCGCGGGACGGACGTCAGGGTAGAGGTCCTCCTCGCCGAACCACTCCGGCCGGCCGGCGGCCGCGCGGCGCTCGCGCTCCTCGTACAGGTCGAAGCCCGGCCGGAACACCTGGAAGGTCTGCCTGTAGTCGAGACCCTGCGCGATGACGGCACCGAACTGGGCCACGAACGTGTGCCGGGGACGCCCAGCCAGTCCGCCCAGGTGCCGTACTCCCGGGTCTCGTCCACCAGGCACTCGCCGACATCGAACACCACAGCCTTGATCGTCATCTTCGCAGCCTAGTTGCGGGAGGACGTCCTGTCGGTGGCCTCTCGAACGATGGCGATCTGACGAAGCCACTGCCACTGCCGAAGCCACTGCCACTGCCCGACGAGCTGCTGCCCCTGCATGTCGCCGTGCTCCCGGCCGACCGGCCGGTGCGCTTCGGCGCGACCGGCACCGCCTCCGCCGGGCCCCGACCCCGGCCGCCGTCCCGCCGGCGGCCGGGGCTCACGTTCTGCGGTGCGCGCATCGACCGGTCGGTGATCGTCGAACCGGTTCGGATAGTTCGGCAACCGAGAAGCCCCACCGGCACAGATCTTCCGGCCGCGCCCGGTCAGACGGTCCCAATTAGGCCGTTACTGCTCCGCGTGAACGTTTCCGCGTCGTTGCGGGAAGTTCGGCACGAGGCGTTGACACCCACCAGCGTTACTCCTACGTTCGCTCTACGCGAACCGGTTCGACTGTCCTCGGAAAGGAGTCCCGTGAACATCGGTGAGATCGCCAAACGTGCCGGTGTCTCCCGGAGCACCGTCTCGTACACCCTGAGCGGGAGACGCCCCGTGTCCGAGGACACCCGCCAGAAGATCCAGCGGGTCATCGACGAACTGGGCTACCAGCCCAACGCGACCGCACGGGCGCTGGCGAACGGCCGGACCAACACCATCGGTCTGGTCTTCCCGCCGGCCGGGAACCACTACACCGGCATGCAACTGGACTTCATCGGCAGCGTCACCGAGGCCGCCGCGGTCTACGACTACGACGTGCTGCTCTCCCCGAGCGGGGCCGACCGCGACCGCTCCTTCCAGCGGCTGATGGGTGAGCGCCGGGTCGACGGCGCGATCCTGATGGAGATCCGGCTGCGGGACGACCGGCTCGACCACCTCACCGCGGCGGACTTCCCCGCCGTCGCGATCGGCCGCACCGCCCACCCGGCGGGCGGCTGGTGGGTGGGACTGGACCACACGGCGCTGGCCGCGGCCTGCGTGCACCACCTCGCCGATCTGGGCCACCGCAGGGTCGCCCTCGTCAACCGGCCCGTGCAACTCCTGCGGGCCGGGTACGAGTCGGCCCACCGCGGCCTGGACGGGTTCACCAAGGCCGCGGCGGACCGCGGCCTCACCGTCCGGACGTACTGCTGCGGGGACGACGCCGCCTCCGGCCTGGCCTGCCTGGAGCGGATCCTGCACGACGACCCCGCCATCACGGCCCTGGTCACGCTGAACGAGGCCGCGCTCGGCGGCCTCTACCGCGGGCTGGCCCGGGCGGGCCGCCAGGTGCCGCACGACTTCTCCGTCACCGGGATCGTCGCGAACCGGTGGGCGGAGACGGTGACCCCGCGGCTCACCGCGGCTGACGTACCGGCAGAACAGATGGGCCGCCTCGCGGTGGAGCTGCTCGTCGAACGGCTCGACCACCCCGACGCACCGGCCCGCCACCACCTGCTGGAGCCACCGATCTCCTTGCGAGCGAGTACCGCGCCGGCCGTCCGGACGGCCGCCGACCCCACGAACTCCTGACCGTCACCCCGCACACCCCCGCCCAGAGCACAACCGTGCCGATCCCCGGGCACGCCCGTGCCGCAGACACCGAGGAACCTGCCATGTACAGATCTGCCGGACGCCGGCTCATCGCCGCAGTCCTGACCGTCGCCGCCGTCACCGCCGGCGCAACCGCGTGTTCCTCCGGCGCGGGCGGCGGCTCCACCAAGTCCGCCGACAGCGGCACGTACACCGTCTGGGACCCGTACCCGCAGTTCGACAAGGACTCGGCGTGGGCGAAGCTGCTGGACGACTGCGGCAGCAAGGCCGGCGTGAAGATCAAGCGGACCGCGTTCGACACCGGTGACCTGACCAACAAGGTGCTGCTGGCCGCGCAGCAGGACAACTCCGCGGACGTCCTCGTCGTCGACAACCCGGTGGTGTCCACGCTGGCCGAGGCCGGCGTGCTGACCACGACCGACGACAACAAGCTGGACACCTCGAAGGTCAACCGCAACCTCCTCGCAGCCGGCCAGGCGGGCGGGAAGACGTACGGCACGCCGATCGGCGCGAACACCCTCGCCCTGTACTACAACAAGGCGGTGCTGCGGGAAGCCGGGGTGGACGTCTCCTCGGTCAAGGACTGGGCGTCGCTGACCGCGGCGCTGGCGAAGGTCAAGGCGGCGGGCAAGAAGGGCGTCACGTTCTCCGCGATCGGCACGGAGGAGGGCAGCTTCCAGTTCCTGCCCTGGTTCTGGGGATCCGGGGCCGAGCTGACCGCACTCGACTCCGACCAGGCGGTCTCCGCGGTGTCGCTCTGGAAGAACTGGCTGGACAAGGGTTACGCGCCCAACTCGGTGATCAACAACACCCAGACGACCAGCTGGCAGGAGTTCGCCGGCGGCAACTACGCCTTCGCGGAGAACGGCACCTGGCAGCTCGCCAACGCCGAGAAGACCGGCTTCGAGTACGGGGTCATCCCCGTCCCGGCCAGTTCGGGCGGCGCCGCCGCGGCTCCGACGGGCGGTGAGTTCGTCACCGTCCCGGTGCAGGGCGACACCGGCCGCTACGCCACCTCGCAGAAGCTGGTGGCCTGCCTGAGCGACGGCCAGAACCTGCTCGTCACCGACACGGCGCTGTCCTACGTGGCCCCCACCACCGAGGTCCAGGGCGCCCAGGTGACGGCCGACGCCAAGCTCAAGCCCTGGGTCGACGCGGTCCAGGCCGCCAAGGGCCGCACCAGTGACGACCTGGGCACCAAGTACCCCAAGATCTCTGAGCAGTTGTGGAAGGCGGTCCAGTCCGCGCTCAGCGGATCGGCGTCGCCGAAGGACGCGCTCCACTCGGCGCAGTCTGCCGTCAAGTGAGCAGGACTCCGGCCACATGAAGCACACGACGCAAGGGCCGGGCCGCCGGCCCTCCTCCCAGCAGTGGGCCGCCTGGGCGTTCCTCGCCCCGGTGACCGTCTACCTCGTCCTCTTCTACGCCTATCCGCTCTACCGCAACGTCGATCTGAGCCTGCGGCACTACACCGTCCGCTCCTTCGTCCGGGGCGACGCGCCCTTCACGGGCCTGCAGAACTACCTGACGGTCTTCGACGATCCGACGTTCGCTCCGGCCCTGCTGCACACGGTGGTGTTCACCGCCGTGTGCCTGGCCTTCCAGTACGCCGTCGGCCTGGCGCTCGCGGTCTTCTTCAACCAGCACTTCCGGCTCTCCTCCACCCTGCGCGCGCTGTTCCTGGTGCCCTGGCTGCTGCCGCTGATCGTGTCGGCGTCCACCTGGTCGTGGATGCTCAACAGCGATTCGGGCATCGTCAACGCCGCCCTGCACACCGTCGGCATCGGGCCAGTGAACTGGCTGACCTCACCGAACTGGTCGCTGGCCTCGGTGATCATCGCGAACATCTGGATCGGCGTCCCGTTCAACCTCGTGCTGCTCCACAGCGGTCTGCAGTCCATCCCCGCCGGCCTGTACGAGGCGGCGGCCCTCGACGGCGCGAACGCCTGGCAGCGGTTCCGGCACATCACCTTCCCGCTGCTGCGCCCGGTGTCCGCGATCACGCTGCTGCTGGGCCTGGTCTACACGCTGAAGGTCTTCGACATCATCTGGATCATGACCAAGGGCGGTCCGGCGGACTCGTCCGCCACCTTCGCCACCTGGTCCTACCAGCTCGGCTTCGGCAACCTACTGCCCGCTTTCGGCCCGGGCGCGGCCGTCGGCAACCTGCTCGTCGTCGCGGCCCTGGTCTTCGGTCTGATCTACCTCCGGGTCCAGCGGAAGCAGGCGCTGTCATGACGAGTGCCCGGGCAGTCCTCGACCGGCGCCGCCGGAGCCGGGGGAAGACGGCCATCGGCGTGCTGCTGACCGCGGTCATGCTCTTCCCGGTCTACTGGATGCTGAACGTGTCCTTCACCCCCGACCGGGACATGCGCAAGAGTCCGCCGGCCCTGTTCCCCGCCCACGCCACCCTGGAGGGCTACCAGGCCGTCCTCGACCAGCAGTTGCCGTATCTGGGCACCAGCCTCGTCGTCGCCCTGGGCACCGTGCTGCTCACCGTGGCGCTGGCCGCGCCCGCCGGATTCGCCCTGGCCAAGCTGCGCCCGCGGGGCGGCGGAGCCCTGAACTTCGTCCTGCTGGCCGCCCAGATGATCCCCGGCATCATCATGGCGATGGGCTTCTACGCCGTCTACCTCAGCGTCGGCCTGCTCCAGTCCGTCCCCGGGCTGATCATCGCCGACTCCACGCTGGCCGTCCCCTTCGCCGTACTCATCTTCACCGCGTTCATGTCCGGCATCCCCGGCGAACTGCTCCAGGCCGCGCAGATCGACGGAGCCGGGCCCCTGCGCACCTTCTGGTCCATCGTCCTGCCCATGAGCCGCAACTCCGTCGTCACGGTGTCGCTGTTCGCGTTCCTGTGGTCCTGGTCGGACTTCGTCTTCGCCAGCACCCTCGCGGGCGGCGGCGCCCACGAGCCGATCACCCTCGGCATCTACCACTACATCGGCAACAACAACCAGCAGTGGAACGCCATCATGGCCACCGCCGTCGTGGCCTCACTGCCCGCCGCGGTCATCCTCGTCCTCGCCCAGCGCTACGTCGCCGCCGGTGTCACCGCCGGCGCCGTCAAGGACTGACGCCCCGGCAGAACGCCGACCGCCCCCCCACCGAAGAAATGAGTGTCGCGTCCATGACCGTCGCCCCGTCCGGCCCGGCCTTCTCCATCCACGAGGTGCCCTTCAGCACGTACGGATCCTGGTTCGGCGTCTCTCCCGTGCTGGCGGAGAAGATCCGCGCCGAGGACCTGCACCTCGTCTCGCACCAGAACGGCATGCACGCCGTCCTGCGCCTGGTCCCCCTCGACCCGACGACGGGCGAGCGGGCGGAGACCCGTATCGAGGCGACGCCGAGCCGACTCGGCTGGCACCGTACGGACGCGCGCATCGACCTCGCCTACGAGTCGCCGGACACCGTGCGCGTGCGCGGCGCGGGGCTGGGCCTGCGCCTCACCGCGGCGGCCGAGGCCCTGGGCCCGTTCAGCGGGACGTACTTCTACCGCGACCCGGTGAACGGGGCCCACGTCTTCACCTCGTACGAGACCGGCCGCCGCTACCGGATCACCCTGCTGTCCGGCACAGTCGCCGCGGTGTCCGGCGCCCAGGCCCTGGGCGCCGGCGACCGCGGTCTCACGGTCGCCGGCGGGGCCGACGGATCGTGGGAGGTGGCGGTCGAGGAACTCGACAGCGCGCGACGGCCCTACCGCTCGTCGGCCGCGTTCGACGACATCGTGGCGGCCGCGCGGCAGTCGTTCGCCGAGTTCGTCGACGCGGTCGCCCCGTGGCGCTCGGCCGACACCCCGGCCGCCGAACTCGCCGCCTACGTCATGTGGTCGGCGACCGTCCGCCCGGCCGGCCTGGTCACCCGGCCCGCCGTACTGATGTCCAAGCACTGGATGGACAAGGTCTGGAGCTGGGACCACTGCTTCAACGCCCTCGCCCTGGCCACGGGACTCCCGCGGCTGGCCTGGGACCAGTTCTCCCTGCCCTTCGACCACCAGGACGAGAGCGGAGCCCTTCCCGATTCCGTCACCCACTCCGAGGTGCTCCACAACTTCGTCAAACCGCCCATCCACGGCTGGACCCTGTCCCATCTGCGCAGCCGGCTGTCCGAACCCCTCAACCCGACCGAACTGGCCGAGGCCTACCGCAGGTTGGCACGGTGGACGGACTTCTGGCTCACCGCCCGCCGCGCACCGGGCGCCGCCCTGCCGCACTACCAGCACGGCAACGACAGCGGCTGGGACAACGCCACCACCTTCGACCCCGAGCGCGTGGTCGTCACCGCCGACCTGGCCGCCTTCCTCACCCTCCAGCTCCGCGAACTGGCCGTCCTGGCCGCCGAACTGGACCTGCCCGACGAGGCCCGCCGGTGGACCCGTACCGCCGACCTGACCCAGGCCGCGATGCTCGACGAGCTGTGGAAGGGAGAGCGGTTCGTGGCGCGCGGCGCGGACAGCGCCGCGACCTGGACGAGCGCCAGCCTGCTGGACCTGATGCCGATGGCACTGGGCGAGCACCTCCCCGAGCACATCGGCAAGGCCCTGGCCGCCCGGATCGAGACCCACCTGACCGCCTACGGCTTGGCCACCGAACTGCCCACCTCACCCCACTACCTGTCCGACGGGTACTGGCGCGGCCCGATCTGGGCCCCCGCCACCGTCCTGATCGAGGACGGCCTGCGCCGCGCCGGCCACCACCGCCTCGCGGACGACATCAGCGCCCGATTCCGCGCCCTGTGCGAGACCCACGGCTTCGCCGAGAACTTCGACGCCCTCACCGGAACGGGCCTGCGCGACCGCGCCTACACCTGGACCGCCAGCAGCTACCTCGTGCTGGCCGAGGCACACGCACACCGAGAGAGCCGCTGACCGGCCGCCTCCCCCCAGCCCCGGGGACGTTCCCACCCCCGGCCACCACCCCCGCTCACACAGGAGTCGCACCATGAAATCCCGCTGGTCACTTCCCCGAGCCGCAACCCGCACCGGACGCCGGGCGACCTCGTCCGTGGCCGTCCTCCTGGCCGCCCTGGCCACGACCCTGGTGCCCGCCGGCCCGTCCCACGCCGCGGACACCAGCGTCACCGTCGACTTCGCGACCGCCGCAGGCGCCCCCACCTACCGCGCCTCGGGCATGATCTACGGGATGACTCCCGACGGGTCGCTGCCGCCGGACCACTTCTTCAAGGACATCAAGTGGCACCTCATGCGGGCCGGCGGCGCGCAGCTCAACGGTGGCGGCTACGCCACCAGCCTCGCCGACTACCGGACCCGCTGGAACGCCACACTCGCCCAGTACCGGCGCACTGCCGCCCTCGGCGGCACGTTCGTCATCCTGCCGCACGACCTGTGGGGCGCCGACGGCACCACCAACCAGGGCTTTCCCGGTGACAACGGCGACTGGACGCAGTTCGACAACTTCGTCAACCAGCTCATCTCCGACGTCAAGGCCAACAACATGACGGTGGAGTGGGACCTGTGGAACGAGCCGGACCTCAGCGGCTTCTGGGGCCGGTCGCAGAACCAGTACCTGCAGATGTGGTCGCGGTTCCACGCCGCCGTGCGGGCCGGCCTCCCCGGGCAGCTCATCGTCGGCCCCAGCACCGCGAACCCGCCCAACTCGTCCAACACCTGGTGGACCACCTACCTGAACCACGTCAAGGCCGGCAACGTCGCCCCCGACGTCTACAGCTGGCACGCCATACCGCACGACCCCGTCCAGTCCGTCAGCAACGCCAACGCGACCCTCGCCTCCGCGGGCCTGACCAACACCCGCCCGTACCAGATCAACGAGTACGCCGGGCTGGAGCAGCAGAACCCCGGCGGCGGCGGCTGGTTCATCAGCCGCCTGGAGCGGGCCGGCGCCGACGGCATGCGCGCCAACTGGGGCGGCGGCCCCAACCTGCACGACTACGAGGCAAACCTGCTCACCAAGAACAGCTCCGGCCAGTACCTGCCGCTCGGCGAGTGGTTCACGTACCGCTACTACGGCTCCCAGACCGGCAGCATCGTCAAGCTCACCCCCGGCACCAGCACCGACGGCCTCGCCACCAAGGACAACAGCGCCAGGAACGCCAAGGTACTGATCGGTAGCAACGGCAACACCGGCAACGTCACCGTCAACCTCACCGGCCTGGGCACCACCTCCGTCGTGGAGAACGGTCAGGTCCGCGCCGTCGTCCAGCGCATCCCGTACGACAACGGCGCCGCCGTGACCGGTCCGACGACCGTGTCCGACACCAACCTGACCGTCAGCGGCAACACCGCCTCGCTGACCGTCCCCTACGCCAACGCCCAGGACGGCTACACCATCACCCTGCTCCCGCCGTCCAACACCACCGTCTCCACGGTCGCGGTGAGCGAGAACAGCGGGCAGTGCCTGGACGACACCAACCTCAGCACCGCCGACGGCACCCAGTACCAGCAGTACCACTGCGACGGCGGCTACCAGCAGATGCTCGACCTCAAGCCGGTCGCCGGCCGGGCCGACACCTACACCGTGGTCGACGAGCTCAGCGGCAAGTGCCTGGACGTCTCCGGGGCGTCCACCACCGACGGCGCCGCCGTCATCCAATGGACCTGCAGCGGCACCACCAACCAGATGTTCACCCTCAGCCCCGTCAGCGCGCTCGGCAACAGCAAGGACTACCAGCTCGTCGCCGTCCACAGCGGCAGGTGCGTCGACGTCTCCGGCGTCTCCACCCAGCCACGAGCCCTGGTCCACCAGTGGACCTGCGACTCCGGCAGCGCCCTCGGCACCAAGAAGAACCAGATCTGGCGCCTCCAGGGCATGCGCTGACCTGCCCTTGAGCACGGGTGCTCCCGGCACGGCTGGGAGCACCCTGCGCACCGACCGGGCCTGACCGGGCCTGACCCGGCCACGCCGGCAGTAACGGGCCACCGGTGACAGGACGCTGGAACGCCCGATCGGCGCCGGCGCCCCGTCGCGCTCGCTCAGGCTCCGGGGACCCCGTCGCCGGCGGCCCGGGAGGGCGCGGCAGCGGTGCTGCGGCGCAGGGTGACGGGCGGGCTGAGCAGGACGTGCCGGGCGGGAGTGGCAGGGTCGTTGATGCGCTCGTTGAGCAGAGCCATCGCGCGCGCGGCCAGGTCGTCGGCAGGGACGTCGGCGGCGGTGAGCGCCGGGCGGAAGTCCTCCGCCCAGTGGGTGGCGACGACTCCGGTGATGGAGAAGTCGTGGGGGATGCGGAGCCCGGCCTCGGCCACGGCCCGCTGGACGCCGGGCATGGCCGCCTCGTTGACGGTGACCAGGCCGGTGACCTCCGGGTGCGCCTGCAGGAGCCGGGCGATGCAGTCCTGGCCGGAGCGGGCGTCGTCCCCGCACGGGAGCTCGATACCCTGCAGCCGGTGTTCCTCGGCTGCCTGCAGGAAGCCGGAACGGGCACGGTGGGCGGGGCCGTAGCCGGAGGCGAGGAGCTCGGGCGAGCGGTTGAGCAGGGCGATCCGCCGATGGCCGAGGTCAGCCAGGTGGCGCACGCAGTGGCTGATCAGACCGGCGTAGTCGACGTCGACCCAGCACATCTGCTCGTCATCGGAAGGGCGGCCGATCCCGACGAACGGCATGCGGGCCTCGCGCAGGCGGTCGATGCGGGCGTCCTCAAGACGTATCTCCATGAGGATGACCCCGTCGACGCGGCTCTCGAAGACCATACGCTCGAAGGACCGGTCGTGGTCGCCACCGGACGGTGAGAGCAGGACGTCCAGGTCGACTCGGGCCGCGGCCTCGACGACGCCGGCGACGAAGTCCAACTGCATGTGGGTCAGGCGCTTGCCGGCCGGCGGGATGACCAGGCCGACGGTCCGGGTGCGGCCCTCGGCCAGGGCGCGTGCGGAGGCGTTCGGGCGGTAGCCGAGCTCGTCGATCACGTCCTGGATGCGCTTGCGCGTGGCGGGTGAGACCTGCCGCTTGCCGCTCAGCGTGTACGAAACGGTGCTGCGCGAGACTCCCGCGCGCCGGGCGATCTCCTCGATGTTCACGCCGCTCCCTGTGGCCTGTGGCAGGAAGCCATCCTACCCGAAGGAACCGGTTCGACGCCGTCGCCCGCCGGACCCCGGGCTGGGCCTTCAGACAAGGCCTCATGTTCGATCGAATCGGTTCCCGCAGCCGCGCCCCTGACCCTCGCCCTCCGACGCCGCGTGAGAGTCGGCTCGGCGTCCATCGCCGAACCGGCCTCGCCCCCCGGGGTTCAGGACGGCCCGCTCCAGTCGAACGGGAAATGCTTGCTCGATCGCCCGGCCCAGTCCCAGCTGAACCCGAAGGCGTCCACGTGGTCGACGGTGGCCCGCCCCCAGGTCGCGATCTGGCCGGGGCCGACCTCGGCACCCGGCGCGTTGTGGACCTGGACCCGCGCGCCCTCCGGCGTGGTCGGCCCGGCGAGGGCTTCGGCGCTCGCCCGCACCCGCCCGGGAACCTCGGCGCTCCAGGTGGCCAGATCCTCGTCAATGCTCACGTGGATGGGCGCGAACTCCATCCCGCGCATCTCGGCCCCGAACATCTCGCCGAACTGCGCGGGCCACCCGCCGGCCTGCCCGCCGAAGATCGTTCCCAGCGCGGCCCGCTGCTGCTCGTCGGCGCGTTCGTCGAGGAAGACGGCGGCGTAGGGCTCCGTGTGCTCACCGGCCCACACGTTGCCCACGAAGGAGCCGAGCATCACGACGCTGAGACCGTCGAGACGGACGTCGCCGTAGTTGCCCTCGCGTATCCGCCAGACCAGGACGCCTTCGCAGTCACCGTAGGTGGGCGCTTGGGCGAAGGTGCACGGGCACGGGATGGCGCATTTGCAGGTATCGAACCAGTCGCCGACCATGTGCCAGCGGGTTCCCGTAGCAGTGGTCTGTTCAGTCATCTCGCTCACTTCCCCGGCAATCGCAAACTGCCTCACTTCCAGCCTGCCGCTCCCTGGACGGGAAGGGAAAGGAATCAGGCGCCGGACCCTCTGCGTCCAGAGCACGCACCGTGACACGGGCGGTTCACAGGCCCGGCTGTCAAACTCCTGGCGTGAAGCACCGGCCTTCCCCGGGCGGTGTGGCGCGAGCAGCACCGGCGACGGCGGCGTGTCCGATCACGTCGCTGATCACATCGTGGTCATCCCGCTCGGGGTCAGCCCCGGCAGCAGCCAGCCCTGGAACGGCGCGAGCACCGCCAGCACCAGGAACGCCACACCGGCGATCCTGGCCAGTACCGGGCCGCGCCGCCACAGCTTCTCCACGAAGATCACCACCGCGATTCCGGCCATCGCCGCCACGTTCATCACCCCGAGCGGCAGCAGCACCACCATCAGCGCCCAGCAGCAACCCACGCAGTACCCGCCGTGGTGCAGTCCCACCCGCAGGTCCCGCACCGGCGGACGGAAGCCCGCGTACCGCATCAGCTGTGCCATCGGGCTGCGGCAGTGCCGCAGGCACACGTACTTCAGCGGCCCCAGCTGGTAGAGCCCGGCCAGCGCGAACGCCGCCGCGCCGATCCACTTCCCGGCCTCCGGCTGCCGGTCCACCCAGCGTCCGGTGAGCGACAGCCCGGCGTACGCCAGCAGGCCGAAGGCCGTCCAGGCCAGCAGGTAGCCGCCGAGGAACTCGGTGGTCCGCAGTGCGCGGGTCCACCCGCTCGACTGGCGGGCGATGCCACGGGCCCAGGTCACGGCTACCGGAGCCACCGAGGGGAGCATCATCGCCGCCATCATCGCCAGCCACAGCAGCAGGAACAGCGGCAGCGCCATGCCCATCGTGCCCGGCTCGATCCCCATGTCCTCGGCCTGCGCGACCGTGATCACCCAGGCCAGCGCGGCGATCACCACGACCAGGCCCCACCCCACCGCCAGGTCCCTCACGGGCATCAACACCCCGGGACGCAACGGCTGCTTCTCCACGGTCACGGTACGCATGGCGCTCTCCCTGGAAGGCACTTCCAGGACAGCACACCGGGCCCGGCGCGCGCGAGTGCCACCGGCCGGCCGAGCGCACCCCAGCCGTGTGCGGAGCCGAGGCTTCGACTCGTACGGCTCAGGACGCAGACTGAGGTCACGACCGCAGACGGGAGCCCGTGCGGGCCGGAGGAGTGATCGGCATCAGGCTCTCACCCCCCGGTGGCGACGGCACCCCAGCCCTTCTCCAGGAGGTCGAAGGCACGCGTGACGGCTTGGCGGGGATCCTCGCAGCCGCGAGCCGCACGGGGCGCCTCCAGGGCGAAGTGGGCCAGAGCGGCGCAGATCGGGTCGTCGGCCGGAAGTCCGCTCTCCTCGGCGATGGTGCGCGCGAGGGCCGTTTCGTGGCGCAGCCACATGCGCTGGGCGTAGTCACGCAGGGCGGGGGTGCCGTCCACGAGTTCCGTGAACGCGCGGAAGTCGGCGTCGCTGTCCACGGCTGCGATGCGGAAGCGCAGGGCATGCTCGCGCAGGGCCGCGGGGATCGACTGGCCCGGGGGCCGGTCGCCCACGGCGGCGAGCAGGCGGGCTTCCTGCTGGGCGTCCTCGTCGAAGACGAGGGCCTCTTTGACCGGGAAGTGCTTGAACAGCGTGGTGGTGGAGACATCGGCGGCATCCGCGATCTCACGGATGCCGACCTGCTCGTATCCGCGCTCGAAGAAGAGCCGCAGAGCAGCCTCGGCCAGGGCTCGGCGTGTGGCCGCCTTCTTGCGTTCGCGACGCCCCTCCGGGGCCTTCGCCGGAATGCCGGTCGTGGTCTCGCTCATACCAGGACCGTACACCCTTCAGTTGCCCAACTTCAAAAGTTGACCCGTTGCACTTATTGATCCGGTGTGCTCTTCTGGATTGGCGGCAGCCCGGCGCAGCCCCGGCACCGCCCGCCCCTGCCGCGACCTCCCTCCGCCCGAAAGGTTCGATCAACCATGCCCACCCCCCGCATCGCGATCATCGGCGCCGGCCCCGGCGGCCTGACCTGCGCCCGCATCCTGCAGCGGCACGGCATCACCGCAGCCGTCTACGACCTGGACGCCTCCCGCACCGCCCGAGACCAGGGCGGCACCCTCGACATGCACCCCGACTCCGGCCAGCACGCGCTGCACGCGGCCGGGCTCTGGGGCGAATTCCTCGCCCTGGCCCGCCCCGAAGGTCAGCAGATGCGCCTTGTCAGCCGCGACGGCCGCGTCCTGTTCGACGCCGTCCCGCCCGAGGCCGACACCACCGAAGGCAACCCCGAGATCGACCGCGGACAGCTCCGCGACCTCCTCCTCGACCCCCTGAAGCCCGACACCGTGCGCTGGGGACACCGGCTCACCCGCGCCGAACCGGTCGGCGACGACGCCCACCGCCTGCACTTCGCCAGCGGCACCAGCACCGACGTCGACCTCGTCATCGGAGCCGACGGCGCCTGGTCCAAGGTCCGCCGTCTCCTGTCCGACGCAACCCCCCTCTACACGGGCGTCACCTTCGTCGAGACCGGCCTGAGCGACGCCGACACCCGCCACCCCCGCCTCGCCGCGCTCACCGGCAACGGCACCATGATGGCCCTCGACGACAATCAGGCCTTCATCTCCCAGCGCAACAGCGGCGGGCACATCCGCGTCTACATCGGCATGCGCACCGCACAGGACTGGCACCGACAGGCCGGCCTCGCCCCGGCCGACACCGCCGCCGTCCGCGAGGCCCTCCTCAAGAAGTTCACGGGCTGGAGCCCCGACCTGCTGGGCTTCATCACCGACACCGACACCGGCTACACCAACCGACCCCTGTTCGCCCTGCCCGTCCCCCACACCTGGACCCACACCCCCGGCGTCACCCTCCTCGGGGACGCCGCCCACCTCATGTCCCCCTTCTCCGGCATGGGCGCCAACCTCGCCATGCTCGACGGCGCCGACCTCGCCCACGCCCTCATCGAAGGCCCCACCCTCGACTACGCCATCCGCGCCTACGAATCCGTCCTGCTGCCCCGCTCCGTCCAGGCCGCCGAAGGAGCCGCGGAAGGCATCAGCAGCGCCTTCTCCCCCGACAGCGCCACCCAGGCCCTCGCCCACATGACCCAGCGCCGCTGAGCTCGCTTCCCGCAGGTCGCCCGCCTTCCCGGTCCGGCCCCGGACCAGGCCGCGGCTTCCCTGCGCCACAGCGCCGAGCGGCGCGCTCTTCGTGACCGCCCACACATTCGAGACCCGTCACCGCGACGCCTCCCCGCAGGAGGACCACGATCCGGCGTTCCTCGACTGGATCTCTGGTGGTCCCTCGCCACGGTCGACCTGACGACGGCCCTTCGGTCCTACGAGGCCTCCCGGATCAGGGCGCACCGCCAACCGCGCCGTGGTCTGCCCGGCTCTGCTGCCACTGGTCGACAACCCGCTGGAGGGTCTCGCCCATGAGGGTCAGGAACTCGGCGGAGTCACCGAAGCGGGCGCCGGCCGGGGTGGTGGGTCCGAGGGCCTCGGCGGCGCTGCGGAGTTCGGTCACCAGGGCCCTGTGCATCTGTACCGCGGCCAGGGTGGACCGGAGCCAGATCTCGCCGTCGATGACGTAGCGCTCGCGGCGCTCGCCGGAAAGCCGTTCCCGCCGGAGCAGGCCCTGTTGCTCAAGGAAGGCGACGGCGTGCGATACGGACGCCGGGCTGACCCGGAGCTGCTGGACCAGGTCGGCGGCGGTGAGGGTGCCGGAGTCGGTGACGAGCAGGCAGACCAGCACCTTGGCCGTCATCGTGGGCATGCCCTGCTGCTCGATGAGCGCGGTGACGGACTCCGCGACCTCCCGGACCGCATGTGGATCGCGACCCTGACCATCGGTGGGCAGCAGCGGTTCGCCGGGCGGATCCTGCTTGGGCCGGCGCGCGCGGTGCAGGGTGGCTTCCTTGGCCCGGTCCGCCCGGTAGTCGTTCGGCCCGCCGTTCCGGGCGACCTCGCGCATGATCGTGGAGGCGGGCCGGTACAGGCGGCGGCCGATCTCCGTGTACCCGAGCCCGTCGGCCAGCCCGGCAGCGATCTGCCGACGGTCCTCGTCGGTGAGTCTTCCTCCGGGCATCGGTACTCGTCTCCTCAAGGTCTGCGCGGTGCGCCCGCACTCTGCTGCAGCGTATCCGAGCAGACGGTGGTCATTGCAATGCGATACTCGATCACCCCTTGCGTTTAGCGTCACTGTCATTGCAATAGCGAGCCATAAACCCCTTGAAAAAGGCCTCTTCACACTCTTCGAGTGTTGCGTGATCAGTAAACGCAATGTACGGTCGTAGGAGTTCAGGAATCTCCGAACAGTCACCGGCCGGGCCGAAGGAGCGCCGGCCGAGGCCGAGAGATTCCGCAGTACCGCCCTGGTCGCCATCGACGCGGCCACCCGAGGCCTCAAGGGTGAGCCCGGTCCGGTCCCGGCCGACATCACCCGCAAGATCACCGCTGCTCCCGACGTCGCCTGACGACACGTCGGCCAACCCGACCAGGAGGAAGTCATGACGAACGCGCAGTGGACCGGCATGGTGCCGGTGGACGACACGGCCTTGACCGTCACGGACACCGGAGGCGCCGGCACCCCGGTGATCTACCTCAACGGCCAGTTCGCCACCCAGGGCTACTGGCGGCACACCATCGCCGAACTGGGCCCGGACTGGCGGCACGTCACCTACGACATGCGAGCCCGCGGCAGGAAGTCGGGGCGCTCGGCGGACTACTCCTTCGAGACCATGGTCACGGACGTCGACGCGGTGCTCGCCGCCCGGGACGTGGACCGGGCGGTGGTGGTGGGCTGGTCCTACGGGGCGTTCGTCGCGGCGCACTGGGCCGGCCGCAACCCGGAACGGGCGCTGGGCGCCGTCATGGTCGAGGGCGCCCAGCCGTACGACTGGCTGGACGATGCGATGGAACAGCGGATCCGCAAGCAGTTCAAGCGGTTTCGCCCGCTGATGGCGCTGATGCGCCCGACCGGCCTGACCCCGCGGATGACCGTCGACGAGATGGCCGAGTGCAACATCGAACTCGGCAGGATCGCCCGCGAGAGCGCGATGGGCCCGGTCCTCGACGCCATCACGGTGCCGGCGCGGTATGTGGTCGCGTCGGGGTCCTCGCTCGGCAGCAAGGGCGACGAGCAGGAGCGGATCCGCGCGAGCCTGCAGGCCGTGACCGAGCGGAACCCGAACATCAAGATCAGCGCGAAGGTCGCGAGCAACCACGACATGATCCTGAAGAAGGACTTCGCGGCCGTCGCCAAGGCCGTGCGCGACGTCGCCGGCTCCCCCGCCTGATGGGGTGTGCCCGCGCCACGGCCGGGCGCCGCCTCGTGGCGGCGTGGGCCCCGAAGAGCCCGCCTACGGTTCGAACCGGTAACCCATGCCGGGTTCGGTGATGAAGTGGCGCGGGTGCGAGGGGTCCGCCTCCAGCGTGCGGCGCAGCTGCGCGAGGTAGACCCGCAGGTAGTCGGTCTCCTTTCGGTACGCCGGCCCCCAGAGGTGGCGGGCAGCGGCCGGTTCCAGCGCGCTGGCGCCGTCGTGGGCGGAGTCCACCTCGTACGTGCGGGCCTTGAGGTTGATCACCAGGGCGCGGACGATCTGCGGTTCGTCGTCCACGACGAGGACCCGGGTCATACCGGCTCCGCTTTTCGGTCAGGGCCGTTCCCGTCAGGGCCGTTCCCGTCAGGGCCGTTCCCGTCAGGGGCGTTCAGGTTGCGGTCGGTCTGGTGGCGGTCGGGGCCGCTCGGCTGCCCGTCGGAGTCGCCGACGCCGGGCAGGCCGGCGGCGGGAAGCGAGACCACCATGGTCAGCCCGCCGCCGGGGGTGTCCTCGGCGGTGACGGTGCCGTCCATCGCCTCGGCGAAGCCGCGGGCCACGGCCAGGCCCAGGCCCACGCCGGCGCCACGCGGGGCGTCGCCGTACCGCTGGAACGGGGCGAAGATCCGCTCCCGGGCCTCCTCCGGGACGCCGGGACCGCGGTCGACGATCCGCAGCTCCACCCTGGGCGGCTCACCCGGCCGCAGCAGAGCGTCGGCCTTGATCAGCACCGGCACCCCGTCCGGGCTGTACTTCACGGCGTTTTCGACCAGGTTGGCGAGCGAACGTTCCAGAAGACCCGCGTCGGCGTGGATCATCGGCAGGCTCTCCGGTACATCCAGTTGGACGGCGGACGGCTCCACCCCGCCGAGCGCGTACGGGACGACCTCGTCCAGATCGGTGGGCCTGATGAGCGGGGTGACGGTGCCGGTCTGCAGGCGGCTCATGTCGAGCAGGTTGTTGATCAGGTGGTCGAGCCGGTCGGCGCCGGTCTCGATGCCGGCCAGCAGCTCGGCCTCGTCCTCCTCGTCCCACTCCACGTCGACCGCGCGCAGCGAGGTGACGGCGGCTTTGATGCCGGCCAGCGGGGTGCGCAGGTCGTGCGATACGGCGGCGAGCAGAGCGGTGCGGATCCGGTTGCCCTCCGCTTCCCGACGGGCGGCGGCCGCTTCCGCGGCGAGGCGCTCGCGCTCGGCCAGTACGGCCGCCTGGGCGGCGTACGCCCCGAGCAGACGCCGGTCAGCGGCCGGCAGCATCCGGCCGGACAGCACCAGCGAGAGGGTGGCGCCGGCGGGGACGGCGACCTGGCCGTCCTCGGGGTGCTCCGGCGGGTGGGAGCCACTGACCGCCAGGGCGTGCCAGGGGTCGAACTCGTGCCGCCGCTCCAGCAGCGCCGCAGACTCCACCTGGAAGGTCTCCCGGACCTGGTCGAGCAGCGCGGCGAGGAGCCCCTCGCCGCTGGGCGCGCCGCGCAGCACCGTGCCGGCGAGCACGCTGAGGGCCTGTGCCTCGGCCTGGCTGCGGGCGGCCTGGTGGCTGCGGCGAGCGGCGACGTCCACCACGGTGGCGACCGCGATGCCGACCGCCGTGAAGATGCCCACCGCGAGGATGTTCTCCGGCTCGGCGATGGTGAAGGTGTGGAGCGGCGGCGCGAAGTAGTAGTTGAGCACCGTGGAGCCGACCAGGGCGGAGGCGATCGCCGGGAACAGTCCGCCGACCAGTGCCGCGCCCACCGTCAGGGACAGGAACAGCAGCATGTCGGTGGGCAGACCGACCCCGCGGAAGTGGGTGAGCAGCAGGGCGAGCAGCACCGGCCCGAGCACGCCGATCAGCCAGCCGGCCACCGTCCTGGTGCGGCCCAGGTCGGTGACCCGGCGGATGGGAACCCGGCCGAGCCCGCGGGCCGCGTGCTCGTGGGTGACCATGTGGACGTCGATGTCGCCCGAGTCGCGGGTGACGGTGTAGCCGACGCCGGGGCCGTACAGGTACTGCCAGACCTTGCGGCGGCTGGTCCCGATCACGATCTGGGTGGCGTTGACGCCCCGGGCGAAGTCCAGCAGCCCGGCCGCCGGGTCGTCGCCGAGCACGGTGTGGAACGAGCCACCGAGGCTCTCCAGCAGTGCCCGCTGCTCGATCAGCGCCTGCGGGGAGCTGCCCGCCAGCCCGTCCGAGCGGGAGATGTGGACGGCCATCAGCTCGCCGCCGGAGGTACGGGCGGCGATCCTGGCGGCGCGGCGGATCAGCGTGGCGCCCTCGGGTCCGCCGCTGAGCGCGACCACGATCCGCTCCCGGGCCTGCCAGGTGCCCTCGATGCCCTGCTCGGCGCGGTAGCGCTGGAGGTACTCGTCGACCCGGTCGGCCGTCCACAGCAGGGCGAGCTCGCGCAGCGCGGTGAGGTTGCCGGGGCGGAAGTAGTTGGCGAGTGCTGCGTCGATCTTCTCCGGCGCGTACACGTTGCCGTGCGCGAGCCGGCGGCGCAGGGCCTGCGGGGACATGTCGACCAGTTCGATCTGCTCGGCCCGGCGCACCACCTCGTCCGGCACCGTCTCGCGCTGGCGGACGCCTGTGATCGCCTCCACCACGTCGCCCAGCGACTCCAGGTGCTGGACGTTGACCGTGGAGATCACGTCGATGCCGTCGGCCAGCAGCTCCTCCACGTCCTGCCAGCGCTTGGCGTGACGCGAACCCGGCACGTTGGTGTGCGCGAGCTCGTCCACCAGCGCGACGGCCGGTCGTCGCGCCAGCACGGCATCCAGGTCCATCTCGGTGAACTCGGCGCCGCGGTGCGTCATGGTCCGGCGTGGGACGGTCTCCAGCCCTTCCAACAGCTCGGCGGTGCGAGGCCGATCGTGGTGTTCCACGAAGCCGACCACCAGATCGGCACCGCGGCCCAGCCGGCGATGCGCCTCGGCCAGCATCGCGTACGTCTTGCCGACACCGGGGGCCACTCCCAAGTAGATCCGCAGTCGGCCGCGGCCCGTGTGCACCATGCCTCCGAGACTACGGCCTCTTTTCTGAATATCGGCTGATCAGGCGGGGTGGCCCGGCCGGCTCGGCGCATCCTTGACGACCGAAAGGGCGTTCGCTCCGCCACTCCGGTGCGGCACCGACCTGCTCCCCGCGATCGCCGCCGGGGCCCGGCGGCCGGGCCGGGCCGGCTACGGCTCGACCCGGTAGCCGAGTCCGGGTTCGATGATGAAGCGCCGGAAGTGGGGTGGTCGCGGCGGCTCAGCGGTACTCGCGCAGGCGGGGACGGACGCCGAGGGCGGTCAGGGCGAGCACCGCGGCGAAGGCGAGTGCGCCGGTGGTCGCGGTGGTGTCGCCCAGGTCGGCGTCGGTGTCGGCGACGGCCTGCTCGAAGGCGTGCAGGTTGATGGCGAGGACATCGTCGAGGGCCGAGGTGAGGGCTGCGAAGTCGGCGTTGGACTGGCCGTCGGCGAGGCCGGTGTTGAAGGTGACGGCGTCCTTGAGGCGTCCCTGGTGGAGCAGGGCCCGCATGGCGCGGTCGTCGCGCTGGTACTGCTGGTAGGCGGCCAGGAGCCGCTCGGCGGCGTCCTGCTCTCCGTCGAAGGTGATGTTGCCGAGCTCGGTACCGAGGTAGCCGGCGAACGGGACCTGGGTGCGGTCGGCGCGGTGCCGCTCGGCCGCCTTCGCCAGCCGGTCGTCGTAGGTGGTGAGCGTGGCGCCGTCGAGGCGCGCGAACGTCTGGGACTTGTCGAGGAAGCTCTGCTCGTACGCGGCGGCGCGGGCCGGGTCGGTGAGGTACCGGCTCTCGTCGGCGTTCATGTCGTAGGCGACGGCGCGGGCCCGGGTGAGCGCGATGACCGAGTCGTAGGCGTTGGCCTTGGCGACGGTCAGCTGGTCCGCGGCGCGCGAGGCGAGTGTGATGCCTCCGATCAGGCCGGCGGCCACGAGCAGGGTGGCGGCGGCGAGTGGCAGGTTGAGCAGGCGGCGGAAGCGCCGGGTCAGGGTGCGCTGCAGCACGGCGAGGGCGGCCAGGGCGAGCAGCCCGGTGGCGGGGACCCACCATCGGCCGTCGGCGAGCGCCTCGCGCCGCTCGGTGTAGGTGGCTTCGACGGTGGTGGCGTTGGCGGCGGTGACCTGGTCGGCGGCGGGCAGCAGTTGCTGCCGCAGGAGGTCGGTGGCCTGCCGGTAGGCGTCCAGCGCCTCCGCCGAGGGCTTTCCGGCCGGAGCGTGGGACTGTTCCGCCAGGAGCTGGGCACGCGCCACCAGCGCCTCGTAACGGCCGAGTTCGCCGAGCACGGTCTGGACCGCCCGTTGCCCGGCCGGGTCGGCGGCGGTGGCTTCGGCGGCGCGTTGGAGGTCGGTGTCGGCCTGGGCACGGCGCTGCTCGTAGGTGTCCAGGGTCTGGCGCCGCAGCGTCGCGTAGTCGGGGTCGGCGCCGAGCAGCAGCAGGTTGGCCGCCTGGGCGTCCATGTCGTTGAGCGCGAAGTACAGGTCGGCGGCCCGGGCGGCCTGGGGGCCGGAACGGTGGCCGATGGTGTCGGTGCCGTCCCTGGCGCCGGTCAGGACGGTGGCGGTGGTGGCGGCGAAGGCCAGCCCGGTGGTGAGCACGAGTGCGGTCAGCGCCCGGACCAGGCGCGGGGTGTTCCACCAGGCGCGGGTGAGGTGGGGCGGACGGCGCAGCGCCGGGCCCGGGCGTCCGGGTGAGCTGCGCGCGTCCACTCCCCCCGCTTCCCAGGTGCGGGGGACGCGGGCCCCGGGTGCCGGGTCGGCCGTACCTTGGTTCGCCACCCCCGGCGAACCTCCTGTCTTTCCTGGTACGGCACTTGTGCCCGTTGCACCCGCTGCCATGGCCGCGCGTCCCCCTCCCCTTTTCACCTGGCCGCCGATGGTTGATCGGTGAAGGTCTCCACCGGCGTGGACGCGGTCCGTCCTCCCCCACGGAGTCGGAACCGTTTCCTCGCAGCTGACGCTATGCCCGGCGGGAGGGGCCGCCCGGCTGTCCTAACGCCTTCTTTGCGCCGACCGGAGGGGCCTTGACGCCACGTTGACGGGCCCGCCGGTCCCTCACGGTTCGAAGCGGTAGCCGATGCCGGGCTCGGTGATCAGGTGACGGGGGCGGGCGGGGTCGGGTTCGAGCTTGCGGCGCAGGCCGGCCAGGTAGACCCGCAGGTAGTTGCCGTGGTTCTCGGCGTCGGGGCCCCAGACCTCGCGCAGCAGCTGTTTGCCGGGTACGAGCCGGCCCGGGCTGGCCAGCAACAGCCGCACGATCTTCCACTCGGTGGGGGTGAGCCGCACCGGGCCGTCCGGGCCCGTGACGACGGCGGCGGCGAGGTCGACGCTGTGGTCGCCGATCGTGAAGTGCGGCACGGCGGGCTCTCCCACGGGCCGGCGCATGACGGCCCGCAGGCGGGCGAGCAGTTCGTCCATGACGAACGGCTTGGTCAGGTAGTCGTCGGCGCCCGCGTCCAGGGCCTGCACCTTCTCGTGGGCGTCGGTACGGCCGGACAGGACGATGATCGGCACGGCGCTCCAGGCGCGCAGCCCGCGGATGATGTCCATGCCGTCGAAGTCGGGCAGGCCGAGATCGAGCAGCACCGCATCCGGCGGCGTGCGGCCCGCCGCTTCCAGTGCCTCGGCCCCGGTCGCCGCTGTGAGCACCGTATAGCGACGGGCGTGCAGGTTGATCTTCAGCGCGCGCAGCATCTGCGGTTCGTCGTCCACGACCAGAATCCGCGTCACTCTCCCGGCCCTCCGCTCGCGTGCGCCGCCAGGTCGTCCAGGCTCGGGGCGGTATCGGACAGCTCGGCCGCGGGCAGGGTGAGCAGCATCGTCGTGCCGCCGCCGGGGGTGTCCTCCACCTCCAGGGAGCCGCCCATCGCCTCGGCGAGGCCGCGCGAGAGGGCGAGACCGAGGCCGACTCCGGTGGTGTTGTCGGTGTCGCCGAGGCGCTGGAACGGCAGGAAGACCCGGTCGCGGTCGCCCGGCGCGATGCCGGGGCCGCGGTCGATCACCCGGATCTCGACCCGGTCGAGGTGGTGGCTGGCGGCGACCAGGACGGGCGCGCCGGGTGCGTTGTACCGAAGCGCGTTGGTGATGACGTTGGCCAGGACCCGCTCCAGCAGCGGCGGGTCGGCGAGCACGGGCGGCGCGGTGTCGAGGTCGAGCGGCTGGACGGGCGCGTAGGCGTCGAGCAGCGAGTCGAGGGCGCGGGGCAGCACCTCGTCCAGGTGCGTCGGCTCCAGGTGGAGGGTGAGGGCGCCGGCTTGCAGGCGGCTCATGTCGAGCAGGTTGTCGACCAGGCGGGTGAGCTTGACCAGGGACTCGTCGGCGGTGGCGAGGAGTTCGGCCTGGTCCTCGGGCGAGAACTCGACGTCGGGGCTGCGCAACGAGCCGACCGAGGCGAGTGCGACGGCGAGCGGGGTGCGCAGGTCGTGGCTGACGGCGGCGAGGAGCGCGGTGCGCATCCGGTCCGCGGCTTTGATCGGCTCGACCTCGGCGGCGGCGGTGGCGAGCCGGTCCCGCTCCAGGGCGGCGGCGATGTGGGCGGCGAAGGCGGTGAGCACGCGCTGGTCCGCGGCGGGCAAGCGGCGCCCGGCCAGGACGAGCAGCGCGCCTGCTCCTACCGGCAGTTCGGTGACCGTGCGGTCCGGGGCCGGGTCGCCCTCGGCGTCGCTGCGGCCCAGTGCCTCACCGCTCACGCGGTCGAGCA
The DNA here is from genome assembly GCF_040655255.1 of Kitasatospora sp. NPDC050463. Lineage (NCBI taxonomy): Bacteria > Bacillati > Actinomycetota > Actinomycetes > Kitasatosporales > Streptomycetaceae > Kitasatospora > Kitasatospora sp. NPDC050463. The sequence continues at coordinate 91,278 of NZ_JBFAJO010000004.1, read as the reverse complement.
GGGCGACCGAGTCCAGTGCGAAGGCGGTCCGGGTCTTGTCCAGCAGTTCGGGCAGCGCGTCCGCGCCCCGCAGGACGCTTCCCGCCAGCGTGGACAGTGTCTCGGCCTCGGCGGTCGCGCGGGCGGCCCGTTGGGTGAGCCGGGCGGCGTGGTCCACCACGGTGGAGACCGTCAGCGCGACCACCGCGAACACCAACAGCGCGAGGACGTTGTTGGGTGCACCGATGGTGAAGGTGTGTACCGGGGGGATGAAGTAGTAGTTGAGCAGAAGCGAGGCGACCAGCGACGCCAGCAGGGCGGAGGTCGCCCCGCCCAGCAACGCCACACCGACGACGCCCAGTTGGAAGATGAGCGCGTCGGTGGTCAGGTTGACCTGGCGGTGGAAGTGCGAGAGCACCGCCGTCAGGACCGCGGGCACCGCGAGGCCGGCGAGGAATCCCGCGACGGTGCGCCGCCGGGAGTGGCGCCGTCCGAGCGAGGGAAGCCGGCCGCGGCCGGTGAACTCGTGGGTGACCATGTGGACGTCGATGTCCTCGGAGCCGTCCACGGTGGTCTGGCCGGTGCCGGGGCCGGTGAGGAAGCGGTTCAGCCGCCCCCGGCGGCTGGTGCCCAGCACCAGCTGGGTGGCGTCGTGCGCCCGGGCGAAGGCCAGCAGCGCGGTCGGGACGTCGTCGCCGACCACGACGTGGTAGCTGCCGCCGAGGGTCTCGACCAGTTGCCGCTGCTCGGCGAGGGCGCCCGGGGAGGCGCCCGCGAGGCCGTCGCTGCGGCTGATGTGCACGGCGAGCAGTTCGCCGCCGGCGGTGCGGTCGGCGATCCGGGCGGCGCGGCGGACGAGGGTCTCGCCCTCGGGGCCGCCGGTGAGGGCGACCACGACACGTTCGCGGGTTTCCCAGACGCGGTCGATGTTGTGGGTGGCGCGGTAGTCGCGCAGGCCTTCGTCGACCCGGCCGGCGACCCAGAGCAGGGCGAGCTCGCGCAGCGCGGTGAGGTTGCCGACGCGGAAGTAGTTGGAGAGCGCGGCGTCCACCTTCTCCGCCTTGTAGACGTTGCCGTGCGCCATCCGGCGGCGCAGGGCCTGGGGGGCCATGTCGACCAGTTCGATCTGATCCGCGCGGCGCACGACCTCGTCGGGGACGGTCTCGCGCTGCGGGATGCCGGTGATCTTCTGGACGACGTCGTTCAGCGATTCCAGGTGCTGGACGTTGACCGTGGTGATGACGTCGATGCCGGCTGCGAGGAGTTCCTCGATGTCCTGCCAGCGCTTGGCGTTGCGTCCGCCGGGGATGTTGGTGTGCGCGAGCTCGTCCACCAGGGCGACCTGCGGGCGCCGGGCGAGGATCGCGTCGAGGTCCATCTCCTGGAAGTCGCTGTCCCGATAGGTCCGGGTCAGGCGCGGGACGGTCTCCAGGCCCTGCAGCATGTTCTCGGTGTGCCGTCGGCTGTGGCACTCGATGTATCCGACGACCACGTCCGCGCCCCGGTCGAGCCGTCTGTGCGCCTCGTCCAGCATCCGGTAGGTCTTTCCGACGCCGGGGGCCGAACCGAGGTAGACCCTCAACTGCCCGCGGCGCGTGGTGGTGCCGGGGGTGAGGTCACGGGACATGGGCGCTGCTCTTTCCGTACGAAAGCGGCCTGGGAGGGGGCTGTCTGTCAGCGACAGCATCTGCGCGGATTCCGTTGTTCCGCTGGGCTGGTGCCGGCTGGGGTCCGAACGTGGCAGGCCGACCCGGGCGCGGGATCCACTTCCCTCGCCCGGGTCGACCTGTCAGCAGCCGGTCTGCTGCGGCGTCACTTCGACTCCGTCGAACATCGACACCGTGGCTCCGCCGAACATCGTCACCGGTGCTCGCTGATCGCCTTGTTCAGCAGGACGACGTTGACGCCGTCCTGGCCGAGGAAGCCGAGCGCGCGGCCGTCGGTGTACTTGTCGATCAGCCGGTTCAACGTGTCGGTGGACAGGCCGCGCGCCTTGGCGACCCGGCCCACCTGTTCCTTCGCGTAGGCGACGGAGATGTGCGGGTCGAGGCCGGAGCCGGAGGCGGTGACCGCGTCCACCGGGACGCTCGCCGGGTCGACGCCGTCGAAGGCGGCGACCCGGGCGCGGCGGTCCTGGATGGTCTGGGTCAGCTTCTCGTCGTTCGGGCCGAGGTTGGAGGCGCCGGAGGCCTTCGGGTCGTAGGAGCCGGCCGAGGACCGCGGCTGGAAGAACTTCGGGTCCGGCTTCACCTCCTCGTCCGGGTCGTCGGGGTTCTGCTGGGGGAGGTTGTAGTTCTGGCCGAGCAGGCTGGAGCCGATCTCCTTGCCGTCGGACTCGACGATCGAGCCGTTGGCCTTGTCGGCGAAGGCGATCTGGCCGATGCCGGTGACCAGCAGCGGGTAGGCGACGCCGAGGACGACGGTCATCACCAGCAGCATCCGCAGCGCGGTGAGGTGGGTTCGCACAATGGTGGGCATGTGGGTTCTGGCCTCTCTCAGCTCAGGCCGGGGATGAACTGGACGATCAGATCGATCGCCTTGATCCCGATGAACGGGACGACCAGGCCACCGAGCCCGTAGACCCCGATGTTCCGGGCCAGCAGTGAACTGGCGTCCGATGGGCGGTACTTGACGCCTCGAAGGGCGAGCGGGATGAGGCCGATGATGACCAGCGCGTTGAAGATGATCGCCGAGGTGATCGCGGAGGTCGGGCTGTGCAGGCCCATGAGGTTCAGGTGCTTCAGGCCCGGGTACACGCCGGCGAACATCGCGGGGATGATCGCGAAGTACTTGGCGACGTCGTTGGCGATCGAGAAGGTGGTCAGCGCTCCTCGGGTGATGAGGAGTTGCTTGCCGATCTCGACGATCTCGATCAGCTTGGTGGGGTTGGAGTCCAGGTCGACCATGTTGCCGGCCTCCTTGGCCGCCATGGTCCCGGTGTTCATCGCGACACCGACGTCGGCCTGGGCGAGCGCCGGAGCGTCGTTGGTGCCGTCGCCGGTCATCGCGACGAGCTTCCCGCCCTCCTGCTCCTTCTTGATCAGGGCCATCTTGTCCTCGGGGGTGGCCTCGGCGAGGAAGTCGTCCACGCCGGCCTCGTCCGCGATCGCCTTGGCGGTCAGCGGGTTGTCGCCCGTGATCATGACGGTCTTGATGCCCATGCGCCGCAGCTCCTCGAAGCGCTCGCGCATGCCCTCCTTCACCACGTCCTTCAGGTAGATCACACCCAGGACGCGGGGAGCCTTCTCGCCGGTCTTGGCGGCGACGACCAGCGGGGTGCCGCCGGCCGCGGAGATCCCGTCGACCAGTGCCGCCACGTCCGGGCCCACCGAACCACCGTTCTCGGTGACCCAGTTGGCGACCGAGCCGGCCGCGCCCTTGCGGACCTGGTGGATGCCGTCGGCCTCGTCCAGGTCGACGCCGGACATGCGGGTCTGGGCGGTGAACGGCACCCAGGTGGCGTGTGCCAGCTCGCCCTGGGCGCGGGCCCGCAGGCCGTACTCGGTCTTGGCGAGGACGACGATCGAGCGGCCCTCGGGCGTCTCGTCGGCCAGGGACGAGAGCTGGGCGGCATCCGCGAGCTCGTCGACCTCCACACCGGTCGCCGGGAGGAACTCGGCGGCCTGGCGGTTGCCCAGCGTGATGGTGCCGGTCTTGTCGAGCAGCAGGGTGTTCACGTCGCCGGCAGCCTCGACCGCGCGGCCGGACATCGCGAGCACATTGCGCTGGACCAGGCGGTCCATGCCGGCGATGCCGATCGCGGAGAGCAGCGCGCCGATGGTGGTCGGGATGAGCGCCACGATCAGAGCGACCAGCACGATCATCGACTGCGGAGCACCGGCATAGGTCGCCATCGGCTGCAGCGTGACGACCGCGATCAGGAAGACGATCGTCAGGGACGCCAGCAGGATGTTGAGCGCGATCTCGTTCGGGGTCTTCTGCCGGGCGGCGCCCTCGACCAGGGCGATCATCCGGTCGATGAAGGACTTGCCCGGCTCCGAGGCGATCTTCACCACGATGCGGTCGGACAGCACCTTCGTGCCGCCGGTCACGGCCGAGCGGTCACCGCCCGACTCCCGGATCACCGGCGCGGACTCGCCGGTGATCGCCGACTCGTCCACCGACGCGACGCCCTCGACCACGTCGCCGTCACCGGGGATGACCTGCCCGGCCTCGACCACCACGTGGTCGCCGAGCCGCAGCGCGGTGCCGGGAACCTCCTCCTCGGCCTGCGAGGCGGGCCAGTCGGTGAGGCGGCGGGCGACGGACTCGGTCTTGGTCTTGCGCAGGGTGTCGGCCTGGGCCTTGCCGCGGCCCTCGGCGACGGCCTCGGCCAGGTTGGCGAAGACCGTGGTCAGCCAGAGCCAGAGGGTGATCGACCAGGCGAACACCGACGGGTCGGCGATGGCGGCGACGGTGGTGACCACCGAGCCGACCTCGACCACGAACATGACCGGGTTCTTGACCATGACGCGGGGGTCGAGCTTCTTCACCGCGTCCGGCAGGGACTTGGCGATCAGCTTCGGGTCGAGCAGACCGGCCGAGACTCTGTGCGGCGCCTGGCCCGGTTCGGCCGGTGCGGGGGTAAGGGTGGTGGACATCAGTGGAGACCTTCCGCGATCGGCCCGAGAGCGAGAGCCGGGAAGTAGGTGAGGCCGACGACGATCAGGACGACGCCCGACAGCAGTCCGACGAACAGCGGCTTGTGGGTGGGCAGCGTGCCCGCGCTCGCGGGGACCGGCTGCTGCTGGGCGAGCGAGCCCGCCAGCGCCAGGACGAACACCATCGGCAGGAACCGGCCGAAGACCATGCACAGACCCAGCGCCGTGTCGTACCAGGGCGTGTTCACCGTGATGCCGGCGAACGCCGAGCCGTTGTTGTTCGACGCCGAGGTGAAGGCGTACAGCACCTCGGAGAAGCCGTGCGCACCGGAGTTGAGCATCCCGGCCCGCTGCCCGGGCAGCGCCATCGCGACACCCGTACCGACCAGCACCAGCGTCGGCGTGGTCAGGATGTAGAGGGAGGCGAACTTCATCTCCCGGCCGCCGAGCTTCTTGCCCAGGTACTCCGGGGTGCGGCCGACCATCAGGCCCGCCACGAAGACCGCGACGATCGCCAGGATCAGCATGCCGTACAGGCCGGAGCCGGTTCCGCCGGGGGCGATCTCGCCGAGCATCATGTTGAAGATCGTGAGCCCGCCGCCGAAGGCGGAGTACGAGTCGTGGAAGGAGTCCACCGCGCCGGTCGAGGTCAGTGTCGTCGACGCGGCGAAGAGGCTGGACGCCGCGACTCCGAAGCGCTGCTCCTTGCCCTCCATCGCGCCGCCGGCCGCCTGCATCGCGGTGCCCGCGTGCTGGTGCTCGGCGAAAGTGATCAGCGCCGCCGAGGCGACCCAGAACAGCGCCATCACGGAGACGATCGCGTAGCCCTGGCGGTTGTCGCCGACCATCTTGCCGAAGGTCCGCGGCAGCGAGAAGGAGATCACCAGCAGCAGGAAGATCTCCAGCCAGTTGGTGAAGCCGTTCGGGCTCTCGAACGGGTGCGCCGAGTTGGCGTTGAAGAAGCCGCCGCCGTTGGTGCCCAGCTCCTTGATGACCTCCTGCGAGGCCACCGGACCGCCCGGGATCGACTGCGGGTCACCGGCGATGGTGGCCACCTCGTGGAAGCCGTGGAAGTTCTGCACCACGCCGTTGGCCACCAGCACGAGCGCGAAGACGATCGACAGCGGCAGCAGCAGGCGCAGCACGATCCGGGTGAGGTCGACCCAGAAGTTGCCGACCCGGTCGGTGCGGTTGCGGGTGAAACCGCGGATCAGCGCCGCGACGATCGCGATGCCGACCGCGGCGGAGACGAAGTTCTGCACCGCCAGACCGGCCATCTGCACCAGGTGGCCCATCGCGGTCTCGCCGCTGTACGACTGCCAGTTGGTGTTCGTGGTGAACGAGATCGCGGTGTTCCACGCCTGGTGCGGGGCCATCTCGGGGACGCCCAGGCTGAGCAGCAGGTGCGTCTGGAGGCGGATCAGGCCGTACAGGAAGAGGACCGAGAGGGCGGAGAAGGCCAGCACCGAGCGCAGGTAGACCGGCCAGCGCTGGTCGGCGTCACCGTCGACGCCCACCAGCTTGTAGAGGCCCTTCTCGACTCTCAGGTGCCTGGCGGAGGTGAGCAGCTTGGCGATGTAGTCGCCGAGCGGGCGGTAGCACAGGGCCAGCGCGCCCACGAGGGCGAGGGCCTGCAGCCACCCGGCAAGAGTGTTGCTCATGGTCAGAACTTCTCCGGGTAGATCAGCGCGACGACGAGGTAGCCGACGAGCGCGACGGCGACGATGAGACCTGCGATGTTCTCGGCGCTCACAGCTTCTCGACCCCCTTCGCAATCAGGGCGATGACGGCGAACACGGCGACCGTGATGCCGACGAACACGAGATCGAGCATGGGTGCTCCACCAACTGGTCAGAGGATGTCGCCGCCGGCTTCCCCCGGAATGTCCTGACGGCACCGGTGGATGACCGGCGACAAGCAGCAAATCAGCCGGTCACAGGTGTTTCCGTGGTCCTGACGCCCTCCATACGGGTGCACGGGCAACATTGACGCGGCCTTGACGCCCGCGTCATTCACCCGAGATCGGCACATGGCCGAAACGTGCCGATGGCCCCCGGGGACAGCAGGTGCCGTCCCCGGGGGCCATCGTGTTCACCGTCAGACGCGCTCGGGCTCGGCGACGTCCCGGACCGGAGCCGGCTCACCGCGCCGCATGGCGCCCGGGGCACGGCGGGCCGGGCGGTCCGCCCGCGGGGCGGAAGCGAGCTGCCAGGGCACGCTGATCACCATCACGCCGGGAGTGAACAGCAGCCGGGACTTCAGCCACAGCGCCGACTGGTTGTGCAGCAGGTGCTCCCACCAGTGCCCGACCACGTACTCGGGGATGAACACCGCGACCGCCTCACGCGGGCTGGACCTGCGGTACTCGCGCACGTACTGCACCACCGGCTTGGTGATCTCCCGGAACGGCGAGTCCAGCACCTTCAGCGGCACCTCGATCTCGTACGAGTCCCACAGCGTGCGCAGCTCGTCCGTACTGTCCTTCTCCACGGCGACGGTGACCGCCTCCAGGGTGTCCGGCCGGAGCGCCTCCGCGTAGCCGATCGCCCGCAGGGTGGCCTTGTGCAGCTTGGACACCAGCACCACACCGTGCACCTTGGACGGCTTGACGGCCTCCTCGCGCGGGTCCTCGATCGCCAGCTCGGCGGAGACCGCGTCGTAGTGCCGGCGGATGCCGCGCATCATCAGCCACAGCAGGACGGCGGCGACCACGGCCAGCCAGGCGCCCTGGGTGAACTTGGTGATCAGCACGATCACCAGCACCAGCGCGGTGGTGACCGCGCCCAGCCCGTTGATCACCCGGGAACGCTGGGCGGCGCCGCGCACGGCCGGGTCGCTCTCGGTGGCCAGGGCGCGGTTCCAGTGCCGGACCATGCCGATCTGGGAGAGCGTGAAGGAGGTGAACACGCCCAGGATGTACAGGTGGATCAGGCTGGTGACATCCGCCTTGTAGAACCACAGCAGGCCGCCGGCCACCACGGCCAGCGCGATGATGCCGTTGGAGAAGGCCAGCCGGTCGCCGCGGGTGTGCATCTGCCGGGGCAGGTAGCGGTGCTCGGCCAGGATCGAGGCCAGCAGCGGGAAGCCGTTGAACGCGGTGTTCGCGGCCAGGATCAGCACCAGCGCGGTGACCGCCTGGATGAAGTAGAACAGGATGCCGTTGTCGCCGCCGAGGAAGGTCGAGGCCAGCTGCGCGATCACCGTCTGCTGGGTGTAGCTGCCGCAGTCACCGGTGATCCCGACGAGCTGGCAGGCGTCCTCGACGTAGTGGACGTGCGAGGTCATCGCCAGCACGGTGACGCCGATGAACATCACCACGGCGGTGATGCCCATGACGGCCATGGTGGTCGCGGCGTTCTTCGCCTTCGGCTTGCGGAAGGCCGGCACGCCGTTGGAGATCGCCTCGACGCCGGTCAGCGCCGTACAGCCGGAGGCGAACGCCCGCAGGCCGAGCAGCAGCAGGCCGAGGCCCGCCAGGGTGTCCTTGTGGTCCTCCGGGTTGATCCCGAAGGCCGCGGTCGGGGCCTGCGGGTTGTCGCCGAAGACCACCCGGATCAGGCCGGTGACCACCATCAGCAGGATGCCGCCGATGAACAGGTACGTCGGCGCGGCGAAGGCCCGGCCGGACTCGCGCACACCACGCAGGTTCATCGCCGTCAGCAGGACCACGAAGGCCAGCGCCAGCACGACCCGGTAGTCCGCGAGCCCGTTGAACGCCGAGATGATGTTGTCCACCCCGGACGCCACCGACACCGCGACGGTCATCACGTAGTCGACCAGCAGCGAGGCCGCGACCACCAGACCCGAGTTGGCGCCGAGGTTCTTCGACACCACCTCGTACGAGCCGCCACCGCTCGGGTAGGCGCGCACCACCTGGCGGTACGACATCACCACCACGGCCATCAGCGCCACGACCGCCGCGGCGATCCACGGCGTCAGGTACAGGAAGGCGGTGCCGCCCACGGTCAGGACGAGCAGGATCTCGCCGGTGGCGTAGGCGACGGAGGACAGCGGGTCGGAAGCGAAGATCGGCAGGGCCAGCCGCTTGGGGAGCAGCGTCTCGCCCAGCTCCTCGCTGCGCATGGCCTTGCCGATCACGAGACGCTTGAGCGTCTGGGGCAGATTGAACACGTAAGCGAGAGTAGGGGGCACGGGCGTTGGGACAACCGGTCCTCGGAGCCCGTCCCGTTTCTGCCACCGCCCCGCTCGTTCGGGCATTCGCCCAGGTCAGGCTGGGTCAGTGATGATCGTCCGACGGCCCCTGGAGGGCGTTAGGGCGACCTGTTAAGGAATCGTCAATATCAGCAATCCGGATGCGGCAAAACAGACTAATTGGACGCCAGGGTGGCGACCCGGCGCTCACATCCGCAGCCGGAGCCGACAGACGACGGCGTCGGTGTGGCGGCGTAGGGCGCGGTCGATGACGGCGCCACGCTGGTTCTGCAGGGCGCGCTGCCACAGCCGACGGGGTTCGGCCTCGGGGATGAGGACGGTGATCCGGTCGTAGGCGTTCTCCGCCGCGAGCCGGTTGACGTAGGCGGCGAGGGGCTGGCCGAGCCGGCGGTAGCCGTCCGGGACCTCGACCAGCGGGACGCCGGGCTGCCACAGTTCCCAGTCGCGGCGCAGCGTCTCGGCGGCCTGACGGTCCTCGGCGTCCGGCGCGGTGTGGACGACGGTCACGGCCTGGACCTCGTCGCCGAGCGAGAGAGCGGCGGAGAGGGCGTCGCGGGTGAGCCGGGTGATCACGTGGACCGGGACGACGACCAGCGAGTGCTGCGGGGTGAGCGGGCCGGGGATGCGGCCGAGCCCGAGGTTGCCGCCGATCCGCGCGTACGCGCGGTGGATCAGCTCGAACAGCAGCACCAGCAGTGGCAGGGCCAGGCAGATGCCCCAGGCGCCCTCGGTGAACTTGGTGCCGGCGACGACCAGCGTGGCGATGCCGGTGAGCAGGGCGCCGAAGCCGTTGAGTACGGCCTTGGCGCGCCAGCCCTCGCACCGCGCCCGCATCCAGTGCCGGACCATGCCGACCTGGCAGATGGTGAAGCCGACGAACACGCCGATCGCGAAGAGCGGCACCAGGCTGTTCACGTCACCGCCCGAGGCCACCAGCAGCGCGGCCGACACGGCGGCCAGGAACAGCACGCCGTGCCGGTGCACCTGGCGGTCGGCGCGCAGCGCGAACACGTGCGGCAGGTGGTTGTCGCGGGCCAGCAGGTGCAGCAGCACCGGCAGGCCGCCGAAGGAGGTGTTGGCGGCCAGTGCCAGCAGGATCACGGTGGAGAACTGCACCAGGTAGAAGCCGAAGCCGTGGCCGAGCGAGGCGTCCGCCAGCTGGGCCAGCACCGTCACCCCCTCCACGGGCTGGAGGTGGAAGCGGCCGATCAGCACCGCCAGGCCGATCAGCATCACACCGAGCAGCGCGCCGAGCGCCACCTCGGTCCGCTGCGCCCGCCGGACCCCGGGCGTCCGGAAGGAGGGCACCGCGTTGGCGATCGCCTCCACGCCGGTCAGCGCCGAGCAGCCGGACGCGAACGCCTTGAGCAGCAGCACCGCACCCACCGTCGTCGCGTTCCCGGCCAGCGCGGACGCGTGCCCGGCGGCGGCCTCCGTCGAAGCCGGCGCGCCCCGGAACAGTCCGGCCGCGACGATCGTCAGGATCGACAGCACGAACACCGCCGTCGGCGCCATGAACCAGCGCGCCGACTCGGCGATCCCCCGCATGTTGACCGCCGTGACCAGGGCCAGCACGCCCAGGCACAGCCATACCCGCTCCCCGTACAGGCCTGGGAAGGCGGAGGTCAGCGCGGCCACGCCGGCGGTCACCGACACCGCGACGTTCAGGATGTAGTCGATCACCAGCGAGGCGGCCGCGGTCAGCGCGGTACGCCGTCCCAGGTGGGCCTTGGCGACCGCGTACGAGCCGCCGCCGTCCGGAAAGGCTGCGATCACCTGCCGGTAGGACGCCACCAGCACCGCCAGCAGCACCGCGATCGCCCCCGTCACCGGCAGCGTGAACCCCAGCCCGTACGAGCCGGCCGCGGCCAGCACCAGCACGATCGCCTCCGGCCCGTACGCCACCGACGCCATCGCGTCCAGCGACAGCGCGGCGAGCCCGCCGAGCGAGGTCAGCCGGTGCCGCTCGTCGCCGGTCCCGGTATCCGGGGGTTCCGCGGCGGCGGACTCCGCCGCCGCGGTCTGCTGCCTGTCGGTCGTCGACATCGTGGTCCGGCCCTTCTGGAATCGGCTGTGGTCCGATCCTGGACGGCTTGGAAGTGCGTTCCCGCCCGCCATACGCGACGTTGACGCGGGGAGCCGGCGGCTTGACGCGATCTTGATGTCTCGCGATGGACCACGGCCCCGGGAGGTCTCCGCCGAGCGGCTGGCGGAGACCTCCCGGGGCCGTGGTGGTGTGTCACCCGGTGCCGGTGGCACGCGGCACCGGGTGGGTCTGCGAGCCGCTGCCGGCCGGGCTTCCGGCCGTGGTCGGCCTTCTTCACGCGGGCGTGCTCGGAGATGAATCCTTGACGAGCCTCAACGCCGCCGGCCGGCAGCCAGGTGACTCCGCCCCGGACCGGCACCGGCCGAGCCTCGACGGGCGGACCGGTCAGAAGACGAACTGCACCACCAGCACATCGATCGACTTGATCCCGAGGAACGGCAGCACCAGGCCACCGAGCCCGAAGACGCGCAGGTTGCGAGCGAGCAGCTGGGAGGCGGAGGCGGGCCTGTAGCGCACGCCGCGCAGGGCGAGCGGGATCAGCGCCACGATGATCAGCGCATTGAAGATGATCGCCGAGGTGATGGCGGAGGTCGGGCTGTGCAGCGCCATGATGTTGAGGTGGCGCAGCCCGGGGTAGGCGCCGGCGAACATCGCGGGGATGATCGCGAAGTACTTGGCGACGTCGTTGGCGATCGAGAAGGTCGTCAACGCGCCGCGGGTGATGAGCAGTTGCTTGCCGACCTCGACGATGTCGATCAGCTTCGTCGGGCTGGAGTCCAGATCCACCATGTTGCCGGCCTCCTTCGCGGCGGAGGTACCGGTGTTCATCGCGACGCCCACGTCCGCCTGGGCGAGGGCGGGGGCGTCGTTGGTGCCGTCGCCGGTCATCGCGACCAGCTTCCCGCCCTCCTGTTCCCGCTTGATCAGCGCGAGCTTGTCCTCCGGGGTGGCCTCGGCGAGGAAGTCGTCCACGCCGGCCTCCGCCGCGATCGCCCGGGCGGTCAGCGGATTGTCGCCGGTGACCATCACCGTGCGGATGCCCATCCGGCGCAGCTCGGCGAAGCGTTCGCGGATGCCGTCCTTGACGACGTCCTTGAGCTGGACGACGCCCATCACCCGGGCGCCGTGCCGGTCGTGGACGGCGACCAGCAGCGGGGTGCCGCCGTGGGCGGAGACGATGTCGACGGCGTCCAGTGCCTCGCCGGGCACCAGGCCGCCGCGCTCGTACACCCACGCCGAGATCGCCGCCGAGGCGCCCTTGCGGACGTGGATGACCGTCCCGTCCGGCCAGTTGAGATCGACGCCGCTCATCCTGGTCTGCGCGCTGAACGGCACGAACTCCATCCGCCCCAGCTCGCCGGCGGCGCGCTCACGCAGCCCGTACTGCTTGGCGAGGACGACGATCGAGCGGCCCTCCGGCGTCTCGTCGGCCAGGGACGACAGCTGCGCGGCCTCGGCGAGCCGGTCGGCCGGAATGCCGGGTGCGGGCACGAAGCGGACGGCCTGCCGGTTGCCGAAGGTGATGGTGCCGGTCTTGTCGAGCAGCAGCACGTCCACGTCCCCCGCCGCCTCCACCGCCCGCCCGGACATCGCCAGCACGTTGCGCTGCACCAGCCGGTCCATCCCGGCGATGCCGATCGCCGACAGCAGCGCCCCGATCGTGGTCGGGATCAGCGCCACCAGCAGTGCCACCAGCACCGCCGTGGACTGCTCGGCCCCGGCGTAGATCGCCACCGGCTGGAGGGTGACCACGGACAGAACGAATGCGACGGTCAGCGAAGCGAGCAGCAGGTTGAGCGCGATCTCGTTCGGGGTCTTCTTCCGCTCGGCCCCTTCCACGAGCGCGATCATCCGGTCGATGAAGGTCAGCCCCGGCTTCGAGGTGATCCGGAGCACGATCCGGTCGGAGAGCACCTTCGTGCCGCCGGTCACCGAGCAGCGGTCGCCGCCGGCCTCCCGGATCACCGGCGCGGACTCCCCGGTTATCGCCGACTCGTCGACCGCCGCGATCCCGTCCACCACATCGCCGTCGCCGGGAATGGTCTCCCCGGCCTCCACCACCACGAAGTCGTGCAGCCGCAGCTTCTCGGCCGGGACGGTCTCCTCCTCGAACCGGGTCATCCCCACCCGCCAGCTGCGCAGCCGCCGCGCCGTGGTGCCCGTCCTGGCCCGGCGGAGCGAGGCCGCCTGCGCCTTGCCGCGTCCCTCGGCGACCGCCTCGGCCAGGTTGGCGAACACCACCGTCAGCCAGAGCCAGACGCTGATCAACCAGGCGAACGCACTCGGCGACAGGATCGCCGACAGGGTGGTCAGCGCCGATCCGACCTCGACCACGAACATGACGGGGTTACGCACCATCACCCGGGGACGCAGTTTGCGCAGCGCTTCCGGGAGTGCCTCGACCAGCTGCTTCGGATCGAACAGGGCGCCACCCGCGCGGTGGCGCCGAGCGGACGGCGGTGCCACCGGATCAGGCGTGACGATGTCCTTCTCGGGAACCAGGGGAAGCATGCGGCCGACCTTCTCGGACATGGACGGATGGCTGGAGGCCCGCCCCGAAGGCCGGCAGCCCAGCCAAACGCTCACCCGGCGCCGATCGTCGGACACTGACGGATCCCTGATGCCCCGCCGGCGGTGATTGACGGGGCGTTGACACGGGCGGCCCGTCAGGACCGCGTGGAACCTCGGGTCCGATCCGTAGAGCCGCGTCGGGACCCGCCGTCCCGCGTCCGCCCCGGCCGCGGCGTCTGTCTGCCGCCCGCGCCCGGACACGGCCCTCGGGCAGCGGCCGTGTCACGGTCAGGGGGCTCCGAGCGCGGCCTCCTCGCGGTCGAGGTCGTGCTGCAGGCGACGGCGAGTGGTGTCGCTGATCCGGTGCTCGTCGTAGAGGCGGTGCAGTTCGCTGCTCTGGACGGCGATGACCTCGTGGCGCAGCTGCCGGTACGCGACGTCGGCGGTGCTGCCGTCGGGGCTCTCGGGGGTGCGGTCGAGGCGGGCGTTCAGTCCGCGCCGGACCCGGTCGATGGCGGTCTCGGGCATCGTCTCCAGGGCAGCGAGGTGCTCGACGTGGTCGAGGGCGGCGTGGTTGAGGGCGTCGCGGGCGTCGTCCTCCTCGCGGGCGGTGTGCTCGGGTTCGAGGGCGAGGCCGGAACGGTTGACCACGGCGGCCAGGGTGAGTCCCTGGACGACCAGGGTGAACACCACGACGGCGGTGGTCAGCACCAGGACGAGCGGTCGTCCGGCGAGTGCCGTGCCGTCGTCGGTGACGAGGGGGATGGACAGCGCGGCGGCCAGCGGCATCACGCCGCGGGTGCCGGCCCAGGTCACCACGCCGGCGACCCGCCAGGACAGCCGGCCCCGGGTGGGCTTGACCGCGCGGGTGAGCGGGAGGGTGGACAGCACCCGCACCGCGATCAGCACGGCCGCGAGGGCCAGCGCCTGGAGAGGCCACCAGCCGGTGCCGGCCGGTAGGTCCCGCACCAGCGTCGGCAGCTCCAGGCCGACGATGCTGAACACGACGCTCTCCAGCAGGAACACCACCACGGCATAGACGGCGTGCAGCTGGAGGCGGATGTGGGCGTCGGTGAGGCGGTGGCTGGAGCGGCCGAGCAGGACGCCGGCGACCACGACGGAGGTGACGCCGGAGGTGTGGACGGACTCGGCCAGCACGTAGGCCGCGTACGGGGTGACCAGGGCGATGACCGTCTCCAGCACCGGGTCGGTGGTGCGGCGCCGGACCAGCCACACCAGGCCGGCGACGGCGGCGCCGACCAGGCTTCCGCCGCCGCCGAGCAGCAGGAACTCCCCGCCCGCGGACGGCAGGCTCACCGAGGCTCCGACCGCAACCGCGATGCCGACGGCCACCTTGAACAGCACCAGTGAGGTGGCGTCGTTGAACAGGCTCTCCGCCTGCACCAGGACCTGCACCCGCCCCGGCAGCGCCAGCCGGCGCCCGAGCGCGGTCACCGCCACCGGGTCGGTGCTGGACAGCACGGCCCCCAGCACGAACGCCATCGCGGGTGGCAGGCCAGCGACGGCGACGGCCGCGAAGCCGACGGCGGCCGCGGAGGCGAACACCAGGCCGAAGGAGAGGATCGTCACCGGTCGCCACACCGTGCGCAGGTCGCGCAGGGACAGCTCTTCGGCGGAGGCGTACAGCAGCGGGGGAAGCACCACCATGGCGATGGCCTGCGGGGGGACGTGCAACGTGGGCACGCCGGGTATCAGCGCCACCGCGACGCCGGCGAGGACCAGCAGGGACGGTGCCGGCATGCGCAACCGCCGGGCGAAGGTGGCCACCGCGGTGGCCAGAACCACCAGAACGAGAACGATTCCCACGACGCGCATCGGCGGAAGGACCCCATCACGACGAGCGGGGTCACCGCCGCCCGATAGCCGCGATCGTCCCCCGAGCCGACCAGACTTCCCGGCACACCTGGGCTCATTTTATCGGGACTTTAGCGAGCAGCGGCACAGCATTTTCGCCGGCGTGGCCCCGCGACGTTCTCCCACCGGTCTGGACGACGATGGAAGGGCGGGTGCCACAGCTCCGGCACCCCGGGCCGGGTACTCGGGGCGGCCAGGTCCGTGAACCGGCCCGCCCGGGAGGAGGAGGCATGCCGCGCGGCCGTCTACGGGTCTACCTCGGGGCGGCCCCCGGGGTGGGCAAGACCTACGACATGCTCAGCGAGGGGCAGCGCCGCGCCGGGCGGGGCACGGACGTGGTCATCGCCTTCATGGAGGACTACGGGCGACCCCTGACCCGTCTGATGGCCGAGGGCCTGGAGACGGTCCCCCGGAAGACCGTGCCGTACCGGGGCACGTCCTTCACGGAGATGGACCTGGACGCGGTCCTGGCCCGGCGTCCCCGGCTGGCCCTGGTCGACGAGCTCGCGCACACCGACGTCCCAGGCTGCCGGAACACCAAGCGCTGGCAGGACGTCCAGGAACTGCTGGACGCGGGCATCGACGTCATCTCCACAGTGAACATCCAGCACCTGGAGTCCCTCAACGACGTCGTCGAGCAGATCACCGGCGTGCGCCAGCACGAGACGGTGCCCGACGACGTGGTACGCGGCGCCGACCAGATCGAGCTGGTCGACATGTCCGCCGAGGCACTGCGCCGCCGGATGGCCCACGGCAACATCTACCCGCCCGAGAAGATCGACGCCGCCCTCGCCCACTTCTTCCGCCCCGGCAACCTCACCGCCCTGCGGGAGATCGCCCTGCTCTGGGCGGCGGACCGGGTCGAGGAGGCCCTGCTGCGCTACCGCAAGGACCACGGCATCCAGCAGCCCTGGGGCACCCGGGAACGCGTGCTGGTCGCCCTGTCCGGCGGCCCGGAGGGCGACACGCTCATCCGGCGGGCCAAGCGGACCGCCTCCCGCGGCGCGGGCGGCGAGTTCCTGGCCGTACACGTCGCACGCGACGACGGCCTGACCGGCCCCTCCCCACAGGTGCTGGCCCGCCAGCGGACCCTGGCGGAGAGCCTCGGCGGCACCTGGCACACACTCACCGGCGACAACCCGGCCCGGACCGTCCTCGCCTTCGCCCGAGAGATCAACGCCACCCAGATCGTCATCGGTGCCACCCGGCGCAGCCGCCTCAAGGGCCTGTTCACCCGCGGTACCGGCGAGGCGATCATCGAGGGCTCCGGCGACGAGATCGACGTCTACGTCGTCACCCACACCGAGGCCGCCCACGGCCGGCTCCTGCACCACCGGGCCGGCCGAGCCCGCGATGCCGAGTCCTGACACCGGCCGTCGACCAGCGGATGCGTGTGCAGGCCATCGTGGGCAGTGCCGTCGATCGGCCCGGAGCGCTCCGGGCCGATCGACGGGAGATGCGGTTCAGACGGGGGACGCGGTTCAGTGGGCGGCGGCCTGCGCCGGTTCCTGCGCCGCGTGGGCGGCCGGTGCAGGGGTGCGGATGGTGATCGCGGAGGCGAGGGCGCCGACGAGGGCGAGGGCGGCGGCGCCGAGGAAGGCGGCGGAGAAGCCGTCGGTGAGGGCCTGGGGGTTGCCGAGCTCGCGGGCGCCGTTGGCGGCGGCGACAGCGGTCATGGCGGCGAGGCCGAGGGCCGAGCCGACCTGGTAGCTGGTGTTGACGATGCCGGCGGCGAGGCCGCCCTCGGCGGGGTCGGGGACCGCGAGCGCGGTGCCGAGTGAGGGGATGAAGGCCAGCGACATGCCGACCGCGGTGAGCAGCGAGGCGGGCAGGACGTCGACGGCGAAGCTGCCGTCGGGGCGGGCCAGCGAGAGCCAGGCCATCCCGGCCCCGAGGGCGAGCAGGCCGGTGACGATCAGCGGCTTGGGGCCGAAACGGGCGATCAGGCGCGGCGCCAGGACGATCATCATCAGCATCATGGCGGCGGTCATCGGCAGCAGCGCGGCGCCGGACGCGAAGGCCCCCAGGCCGAGGACCTGCTGCAGGTAGAGGTTGAGGAAGAACCACATCGGGATCCAGGCGGCGGCCATCAGGAGCTGGGCGAGGTTGGCGCCGGCCAGGTTGGGGCTGCGCCAGACGCCGGGGCGCATCAGTGGCTCGCGGCGCTTGGCCTGCAGGGCGACGAACGCGCCGATCAGCAGCAGGCCGGCGGCCAGGACCAGCCAGGTGCTCGCCGAGCCCCAGCCGGTCTCCGGGGCGCGGACGACGGCGTACACGGCCACCCCCAGGCCCAGGGTGACGGTGAGCGCGCCGAGCCAGTCGACCGACCCGCGGCGGGCGGCGCCGGCAGGCATCACGGCGGGCGTGGCGGCCAGGACGCCGAGGGCGACCGGCAGGTTGACGTAGAACACCCACTGCCAGCTGGCGTACTGGGTGATCAGACCGCCGAGGAAGACACCGGCGGTGCCGCCGGCGGGCGCGGCCGCGCCGTAGAGGGCGAACGCCTTGGTGAGTTCCCGGGGGCGGGCGCCGAAGAGGGTCATCAGCAGGGTGAGCGAGGCGGGGGCGATCAGCGCGGAACCGGCTCCCTGGACGGCGCGGCCGACGAGTTCCACCCAGTCCTGCCGGGCCAGGCCGGCGAGCAGCGAACCCGCGGCGAGGACCGTCCAGCCTGTGGCGAAGATCCGCCTGGCGCCGAACAGGTCGGACAGGCGGCCGCCGAGCAGCAGGAGCCCGCCGAAGGCGATGACGTAGGCGTTGAAGACCCAGGACAGGTTCTCCTGGGAGAAGCCGAGGGCGGTCTGCATCTTCGGCAGGGCGACGCCGATGATCGAGGTGTCCATGATCACCATGAACTGGGCGAGCGCGATCAGGGCGAGCGCCGTCCAGCGGCGGGGTGAGGGAGGTGCACTGATGTCTGACATGACGTGACTCCTGTACCGGAACGGGTGGTTCTGACGATTGCGGGACCGCGGACGCGCGACGCTCGCCGCGCGCGGGGCCGGTCGGTCTCAGTGCTGGTGGTCCGCGCCGTGCTCCGTGGGGGCGGGCTCGGGGGAGGTGGCGGCCGGGGCGGACTCGCTGCCGCCGGTGGCGAGGGTGAAGGCGGCGGTGTGGACGGTGTCGCCGTGGCGGAAGTCGAGGAAGAGGCGGTAGGTGCCCGGGCTGGGCGCGGTGGTGGTGAAGGCGACCTCGGGGCCGGGGGTGGTGGTGTCGGGGTGGACGTGCAGATATGCGAGGTCGCCGGCGCGCAGGGCCACCAGGTGGCCGTACGCGCCGAGGTACGGCTGGAGGTCGGTGACCGGCCGGCCGTCCCTGGCGACGGCGAGGCTGAGCCGGGCGGGCCCGCCGGGTGTGAGGTCGCCGTTCAGGGTGACGGTGTAGCCGTCCACGCTGACGGTCCGTCCGGTGTCCGGCAGCGGAGCGGGGCGCAGGTCGCCCGCGGCGTGCAGGTCGGCGCCGAGGGTGAGACCCTCGCCGGCGCCGGCCGGGGTGAAGTCGGTGAACACCCGGTAGTCGCCCGCGGCGGGCAGGGCCGCCGCGGCGCTCCAGGTGCCGTCGGCGGCGCGGGTGGGGTGCAGGTGCTGGAAGGTGGAGAGGTCGCGCGGGGCGACGATCAGGTGGAGTTCCTTCTCGTGCGCGGGCTGGTAGGCGGTGACGGGCCTGCCGTCCGCGCCAAGGATCCGGAACCGCAGGTCGGTGGGGGCGCCGGCGGTGACGAACGGGCTGTCGAGACTGAGCGTGTAGCCGCGTTCGGAGACCTGCAGGCCGCCCGGCAGATGGTCGGCCCCCGCGCCCGTGGCCGGGAGCCCGGTCCCCGTGGAGCCGTGGCCGGCGTGGACGGCGGCCGGACGCGGGGCGGGGCCGCCCCCGGCGGCGTGGCCGACGCCGTACGCGGCACCGAAGGCGGTGGCAAGGCCGGCGGTGAAGGCGGCGATCTTCAGGGCGGTGTTCATGGCTGCTCCTCAGCTGGTCGGGGACGGCGGGCGGGGCTCAGGCGCGCACCAGGCGGGCGATGGCCTGGGAAGCCTCGGTGACTTTGGCGTCGGCGTCGGTACCGCCGCGGGCGATGGCGTCCTGGACGCAGTGCGTCAGGTGGTCGTCCAACAGGTGGAGGGCGATGGACTGCAGCGCCTTGGTGGCGGCGGACACCTGGGTGAGGACGTCGATGCAGTAGCTGTCCGCCTCGACCATCCGCTGCAGACCACGGACCTGACCCTCCACCCGGCGCAGCCTGCGCAGGACCGGGCCCTTGCCGTCGTGGTAGCCGGACATGCTGGGGCCTCCTCGGGTCTCGGTGAGCGTTCCGACACCGCGATTACATACCCCAGGGGGGTATCCGTCAAGCAGTTCGAGAATACGGGTGGGGGGTATCAGGCCCTGGGCTCTCAGAATGAGCGGACCCCACTGTCCCCGTGTGCACCGACGCGCTACAGCCGTGCCGCCGCGGACCGGGAGCGCCGTCGGACGCGGCAGCGGGGTGGTCCGCCGGGCCGGGGCCCCGCCGGAAGCGCTCGCGACAGGCCGCAGCCGAGAGCGCCAGGGCGCACTGGAACGCGCGGCGCACGGTCTCGGCCGACCCGCTCGCCCTACCAGTCGGACCCGAGGGGTTGTGCCGCATACCCCCTGGGGGTATAAATGAGCTCGTCGAACGAGACGAGATACCCCCACCGGGTATCTGAAGGCACCTGCACCCACGGAGGAACCCATGTCCTGCTGCTCCACCGACGGCACCTGCTCCACCACCGCCACCATCGAGGCCCCCGCCGCCACCACCGTCTACACCGTCGCCGGAATGACCTGCGGCCACTGCGAGCAGGCCGTCGGCAAGGCCGTCGGCGCCCTGGCCGGCGTCACCGCCGTCACCGTCGACGTCAAGGCCGGCCTGGTCACCGTCGCCTCCGACGCCGAACTCGACGACGAGAGCGTCCGCGCCGCGATCGACGACGCCGGCTACGAGCTCACCGGCCGCGCCTGACACCACCCACGGACCCGCCGCCGGGCCCGGACCTCCCCCGGGAACCCCCTGGGGGTATCCGGGCCCCGGCCTCCCGCCCACCTCCGCCCTCACCGGGCGAACCACGAGGAGCACAGATGACCACCCAGGCCCCCGCCTCGACCGAGGTGGAACTCCAGATCGGCGGCATGACCTGCGCCTCGTGCGCCGCCCGGATCGAGAAGAAGCTCAACCGCGTGGACGGCGTCACCGCCACCGTCAACTACGCCACCGAGAAGGCCAAGGTGATCATCGACGGCGGTGACGTCGAGGTCGCCGACCTGATCGCCACCGTCGAGGCCACCGGCTACACCGCCGCCCTCCCCCGCCCGGCCGTCACCGAGATCACCGACACGCCGCCGGCCGACGCGCCGGACGAGCTCGCCCCCCTGCGCCAGCGGCTGATCACCGCGCTCGCCCTGGCCGTCCCCGTGATCGCCATGGCGATGGCGCCGGCCCTGCAGTTCGACAACTGGCAGTGGCTGTCCCTGACCCTGGCCGCCCCGGTCGTCACCTACGCCGCCTGGCCGTTCCACAGGGCCGCGTTCACCAACGCCCGGCACGGCGCCGCGACGATGGACACCCTGGTCTCGCTCGGCACCGGCGCCGCGTTCCTCTGGTCGCTCTGGGCGCTGTTCCTCGGCCACGCCGGCACGCCCGGCATGCGGCACGGCTTCGAGTTCACCATCGCCCGCAGCGACGGCTCGTCCAACATCTACCTAGAGGCCGCCGCGGGCGTCACCGCGTTCATCCTGGCCGGCCGCTACTTCGAGGCCCGCTCCAAGCGCACCGCCGGAGCCGCGCTGAAGGCACTGCTGCAACTGGGCGCCAAGGACGTCACCGTGCTGCGCGACGGCACCGAGGTCCGCGTCCCGATCGCCGAACTGGCCGTGGGTGACCGCTTCGTCGTCCGCCCCGGCGAGAAGATCGCCACCGACGGCGTGGTGGTCGAGGGTGCCTCCGCCGTCGACGCCTCGATGCTGACCGGCGAGTCCGTCCCGGTCGAGGTCGGGAGCGGCAACCACGTCACCGGCGCCACCGTCAACGCGGGCGGCCGGCTGGTGGTCGAGGCGACCCGGGTCGGCGCGGACACCCAGCTGTCCCGGATGGCCAAGCTGGTCGAGGACGCGCAGAACGGCAAGGCCGCCGCCCAGCGTCTCGCCGACCGGATCTCCGCGGTCTTCGTACCGATCGTGATCACCCTCGCGGTGGCCACCCTCGGCTACTGGCTCGGCACCGGCGAGGGCTGGACCGCCGCCTTCACGGCCGCGGTGGCCGTGCTGATCATCGCCTGCCCGTGCGCCCTGGGCCTGGCCACCCCGACCGCGCTGCTGGTCGGTACGGGCCGCGGCGCCCAGCTGGGCGTCCTGCTCAAGGGCCCGGAGGTCCTGGAGTCCACCCGCAAGGTCGACACCATCGTCCTGGACAAGACCGGCACCGTCACCACCGGCCAGATGACCCTGCTCGCCGTGCACACCACCGGGACCACCACCGAGGCCGAGGTGCTGCGCCTGGCGGGCGCCCTGGAGCACGCCTCCGAGCATCCGATCGCCCGGGCGATCTCCGACGCCGCCGCCAGGGCCGGCGAACTGCCCGCCGTCGAGGGGTTCGAGAACGTCCCGGGCTCGGGCGTCCAGGGCGTGGTGGACGGGCACGCGGTGGTGGCCGGCCGGGAGGCGCTGCTCAACGAGTGGTCGCAGTACCTGCCGGCGGGCCTGGCCGAGGCCAAGCGCGCCGCCGAGGCCGCCGGCCGCACCGCGATCGCGGTCGGCTGGGACGGCGAGGCGCGGGCCGTCCTGGAGGTCGCCGACGCGGTCAAGCCGACCAGCGCCGAGGCGATCGGCAAGCTGCGCGGGCTGGGCCTGACCCCGGTGCTGCTGACCGGTGACAACCGGCTGGTCGCCGAGGCGGTCGCGGCCGAGGTCGGCATCGCGCCGGAGCACGTGATCGCCGAGGTCATGCCGCAGGACAAGGTGGAAACCGTCAAGCGGCTGCAGGCCGAGGGCAAGGTCGTCGCGATGGTCGGCGACGGCGTGAACGACGCCGCCGCGCTCGCCCAGGCCGACCTCGGCCTGGCCATGGGCACCGGCACCGACGCCGCCATCGAGGCCGCCGACCTCACCCTCGTCCGGGGCGACCTCAACTCCGCCGCCGACGCCATCCGCCTCTCCCGCCGCACGCTCGCCACCATCAAGAGCAACCTCTTCTGGGCCTTCGGCTACAACGTCGCCGCCCTGCCGCTGGCCGCCGCCGGCCTCCTCAACCCGATGATCGCCGGCGCCGCCATGGCCTTCTCCTCCGTCTTCGTCGTCGGCAACAGCCTCCGACTGCGTGCCTTCCGCTGACGCACTGACACCACGACGGCAGACTCCGGTGCCCGGCACCCGCCAGAGAGCGGATGCCGGGCACCCGTGTGACCACCCGCCGGCCAGGTCGAGGCCTACGTCCCGGGCACCGACCACCGCGTCCACGTCATCGGAGACCGCGTCCCGGCCGTCCCCGTCCACGCCAATGACCACCGGTACGACGCCCCCACGCGAGACGCAGCGGACCCCCGGCCCCGCAAGCCGCGGCGGGCGCCAGGGCCTGACCACGGCGGCCCCGTCGACACGCCACCTCACACGCCGATGCCCAGCCGGGGTGCTCGTCGTAGTGCCCGACTGGACACCGACAGAAGACCTCGCCGGATCCGCCCGAACGGCCGCCAGGCCCGAAGGATGATCGCGAGGCGCCGGCGCAGCCACCCCGGTCACCACCAGCCCTTCAAGTAACCCGAACAGAAGTGTTCGACTTATCCCCGGAGTAGGCATACCTTAACTCGTACACTTCTGTACGAGTTAGGGGTCTCCTCATGCATGCCGTCCAATCGGGGCGCTGGCGCGCACTGGCCGCGCTGTGCGCCGCGCAGTTCATGCTGATCGTCGACGTGACGGTGGTGAACGTCGCTCTTCCGTCCATCGCCGCGGATCTCTCGCTCTCCCGCTCCGCCCTGACGTGGGTGGTCGCCGCGTACTCGCTGACCTTCGGCGGCCTGCTGCTGCTCGGCGGCCGACTGGCCGACGGGCTCGGCCGGCGTCGGGCGTTCCTCCTCGGACTCACCGTCTTCACCGCGGCGTCACTGCTGTCCGGCCTGGCCTGGACGGGCGGGGTGCTGATCGCCGCCCGCGCCGCCCAAGGGGTGGGCGCGGCACTCCTCTCCCCAGCCGCGATGTCGATCATCACGACGACGTTCCACGGTCCGGAGCGCAACCGCGCCCTCGGCGTGTGGGGTGCGATCGGCGGCACCGGGGCGGCCGTCGGCGTGCTCCTCGGCGGCGCCCTGACCGCGGGGCCGGGCTGGGCGTGGATCTTCTTCGTCAACGTTCCCGTGGGACTCGCCGTCCTGGCCGTGCTGCCCGGCCTCGTCCCCGCGACGCCGCCCCAGCGCGGCCCGGCCGGCGTCGACGTCCCCGGCACGATCACCGGAACCGCGGCGGCCGCCCTGCTGGTCTACGGTGTGGTCCGGGCGGGCGACGCGGGCTGGACCAGCCCTCTCGTCCTGCTGACGCTCGCCACCGCCGCCGGCTGCGCGACGGCCTTCGTCCTCCTCGCACGCACGGTGCGCGAACCTCTGGTGCCGCCCGCACTACTGACGAGCCGTCCCGTCCTGGCGGGTTCCCTGGTGATGCTCGCGGCCTCCGGCCTGCTGCTGGCCGGGTTCTTCCTCTCCTCCTGGTACGCACAGCACCGACTCGGCCTCTCCCCCCTCCGCAACGGGCTGGTGTTCCTCCCGGCCGCCGTCGGCACGATCCTGGGCGCCCACGGGGCCGCCCACGCGCTGGGCAGGCTCGGCCCCCGGCCGACCGCCGTCATCGGCTTCGCCGTCGCCGGCGCGGGCGCGGCACTGCTGGCGCGGCTGCCCGCCGACGGCAGTGTTCTCATGGACCTGCTGCCCGGCTTCGTCCTGCTCTCCGTCGGGCTGGGCGCCGGGTTCGTCTGCGCCACGACCACCGCGATGCGCGGTGTCGAACACCACCGGGCCGGGCTGGTCTCCGGCATCGTCAGCACCGGCCACGAGCTCGGCGGTGCCCTCGGAGTCGCACTGGCGTCCGCCCTCGCGGCATCGAGCCTGACCGGCACCGGCGGTATGTCCGGCTTCCGCACCGCGTTCACCGCCTGCGCCGTCGCCGCGTTCGCCATGGCCGCCCTCGCCCTGTGGCTGGTGCCGCCGGGTCGACCGGAGGCCGCCGACGGCCCGGTCTTCGCGCACTGACACGCCGCGTACGCTGCCGACATGACACCCACCGACCGCCCGCGCCCCACTCCGACCGCACGACGTGCCGACGCGGAACGCAGCATCAACGCGATCCTCGACGCGGCCGCCGTCGGCTTCGGCCGCAGCCCGGACACGACCATGGCGGAGATCGCCAGGGCCGCGGGCGTCGGCCGGGTCACCCTCTACGGCCACTTCAACTCCCGCGAGGCCGTCCTGGACGCCCTCCTGGAACGCACCCTCGCCGAGATCGACTCCGCCCTCGACGCCGCCGACCCGGAGACCGGACCCGCGGCCGACGCACTGGTCCGCTTCCTCGCCACACCGTGGCTGCTCGACCGCTTCCGCGGCCTGTACGCGGCCGCCGTCCGCCACCTCGGCCCGGACCATGTCCGCAGCCGCCACGAGCCGGTCTTCCACCGTCTCGAACAGCTCATCAGCCGCGGCCAGCACGAAGGCTCTTTTCGGACCGACCTGCCCCGCCCCTGGCTGATCACCACCATCTACGCCCTCGTCCACGCCCTGATCAGCGAGGTGGAGGAGGGGAACCTGCCCTCCGGCCAGGCCGTCGACGTGCTCACCCGCACCCTGCTCGGCCTGCTCGCCCCGTACCCGGGCCAGGAGCGATCCGATGCCGGATGACGCCTGCGAACCAGAGCCCACCACACAGACCGTCGACGACCGCAGACCGCGGGTCGCTTCCCGATCCCAACGCCTGTCACGGCGGTGACCGCACGGGGAACGGCGTGCGCCTCACCGGGGCCGCCACGCCGTGCCCGTCGCATCCGCGTTACCGGCGGACGCCGAGGCGGCCCGCTCGCCGACCCGAACGCCGCGAAGGCGCCCTCAGCCTCCGGCACCGTACCCGGCGGTCGCCAACGGCCCCGTGCAGGAATCGAGTTGCAGGTCACACGACTCCGGCCCGACCTGCGGTCGCAGCGTCGCGTCGATGTGACACGGATATGCGCCTTCGCCGACGAGCCGAGTTCCGCTGTGTGCGTGCCCACACCCTTGCGAGCAACCAAGCACGCTAGTGGTTTCATCGCTCGCATCTGCTGGAGCTACCGGCATCGAAGCCACACCCCGGGGCTCCGGTCGAACGGTCCGTCACGTCCGCTCCGGCCGCTACGCGTGGCGGCGCCTCAACCGGAGGGTCCGGTCGGGGCTTGCGGCCGACCCCACGCATCCTGGCGTAGCAGCAGACTGCCGAGCGTGGTGCGCCGGTGCAGGACCGCCTTGCCGGCGCGCGCCGTGGAGATCAGTCCGGCGCCGCGAAGAGCTGCGGTGTGAGCCGAGACCGTGGCGGCGCTGATCCGGAGCCGTCGGGCGAGCTCGGTCGTGGTCCGCTCATCAGCCAGCAGGTGCAGAAGCTCGACGCGGGTGTTCCCCATCACCTTGACCAGCGCCTTCGGACCGGCGGCGCCGTCGGGCCGGGGAAGGAGGCCGGCACCGGCCGGGTACGTGACGGCGACCGGGCGGTCCGGGAGATCGGACAGCAGCGGCCCGCCGGTCCAGTGGAAGCTGGGCAGGAGGAGCAGTCCGCGCCCGCCGAGGTGGACCTCCCGCGGCCCGCCCGGGAGCTCCCAGACGCCTTCGTGCAGGCGGCCGCCAGGCAGCAGCCCGGCCAGCACCGAGCCGACGCCGCCTTCGGCGAGTTGCACGGCCCGGCGCACGAACTCGGCGTGGTGCAGGTCCTGCACCTGTGCCCAGACCGGGCCGAGCAGCACATCGAAGGCTGCGTGCTGCGCACGACGGATCAAGCGCCACGCCTCGGGGGCGCCCCGGTGCAGGTCGTGGATCCACCCCGGGGCGGGCGTGCGCGCGGATGCGTAGACCCGTTCCAGTTCGGCACGGACCAGCTCGGCCGGGGCCGAACGTACCTGTTCCAGGGCGTCCGGGAGGGAGTCCGCCAGCACATCCAGAAAGCTCGGCGCCTGCCCGGCCGGGACGAGGTCCGCGAGCGGGAAGGCCGCCTTCGGCAGCGCGCGCAACGCCCTTCGCCGCCATGAGCCGTGCAGAAGCTCGCCGTCCCGGCGGCACATCATCGTCAGCGCCACGTTGAGCTCCAGCAGTGGCGCCGGCCGAGGCGCGAGGCTGACCCGGGCGAAGTCGTCCGGCGTGAAGTGGATCCGGAGCACGACTCCCCCTGCGCGTCGGCCCCGGCAGTGTCCCGGGCGCCATCCTTGAGCCCCCAACCTAAACGATCGCCGGCGCCGGGCCGGGCGGGTCAGCATGCCTGACATGACTCACGACTTCTCGATCAGCCGACGCACCGTCACCGGATTCGCGCTGCTGGGCTCCGCGGCCCTGGTGCTCGGCGCCGGTGGCCGCGCCCGCGCCGAATCCGCGGCCACCGGCGCCGATCAGGCCCCGGGCGATGTCGTACTCACCCTGCCCGCGCCCACGGGCCACCACCCCGCGGGGTGCCGCCGGCTGTACCTCGTCGACGACTCCCGGCGCGACCCGTGGGACCCCACGATCCCCGTGCGAGAGCTCATGCTGACGGTCTACTACCCGGCTTGCGACGTCACCCGCCTCGCCCCGGCCCCGCAGCTGCCGCCGCAGACCGCGGACTGGTTCGGGAGGATCGCACCGCTCACTCCCCTCCACCTGCCCGCTGCGGGCGTGAACTGGGGTGCTACCCGGTCCCACACGTTCGAGGACGCGCCGCCGCTGCCGGGCCGATGGCCGGTTCTGGTGCACAGCCCGGGCGGCGGCGACCCGCGCGGCCTGGGGACGTCCCTGGCCGAAGACCTGACCAGCCACGGCGCCGTCGTCGTCTCGGTCGACCACCCCGGTGACCCCGCAGCGGTCGAGTTCCCCGATGCCCGGCCGTACCGGGAGGACACCGTGCGGACGACCGTCTTCCGCGGCGACCCGCGGGACCAGCCGGCCGTGGCACGCACGATGATCGACGCGCGGATCGCCGACCTGCGCCATGTCCTCGACCGGCTCGGGCACGCGGCCGAGCTTCCCCTTCCGCGCGGGCTCGCCGAGTCCCTCGACCTGCGCCGCCTCGGCGTGTACGGGCACTCCGCCGGCGGGAGCGCGGTGACCGAGGTGATGCACGAGGACCGACGGGTGCGTGCCGGGGTCAATCTGGAGGGCCACCTGGACTACCCGCCCGCCGCCCCCGGCGCCGTCGCCGAACCGTTCCCGGTCGCAGCTCAGGGGGTGGACCGGCCGCTGCTCCTGCTCGGCAGCGAGGGGTTCAACCGCCGACGGGAACTGGGCCGATCGTGGTCGGCCCTGGCCGCGCACTCCGGCCGATGGGTCCGCAGCGCACGTGTCGCCGACGCCAACCACTGGATCTTCACCGACTACGCCGCGATGCTCCCGCAGCTCCAGGCAGCCGGGTTGATGACGGCAGCGGAGCGGGAGGCGCTGATCGGCACCGTCGACCCGACCACATCGGTTCCCAGGGTTCGCCGCACGATCCGTACGTTCTTCGCACGACACCTGGCCGGCCACTGAGCCGGACGCGACGGCCCATGACCGCGCGGGTTCACCATGTGCTTGATCACCCGGCGAGGGACTGCCGCAGCGGCCCGAAGTGCGCCTCGATCGGATTCGCCCACGAGGCGCCGGTCGGGGGGCAGCACGGATGACGTTGTGGCCCGCAGCCCACCTGCGGACCTCTTGCCGTGGTGGGCGGCCGACATACCGCAGTGGGGAGAATACCCCTAGGGGTATATTGGAAGCGGAGGGCAGGCCGTCCCCCGACCGAACGCAAGGAGTTCCGCCATGTGTCGACGTACCACGTGCCGCACCTGCGGCAAGGCCACCTACGCGGGGTGCGGCATGCACGTCGACCAGGTGCTCGCCGGAGTTCGCAAGGCCGACCGCTGCAGCTGCGACCGGAGCGCGGCCAAGGGCGGAGGCTTCCTGGCGAGGCTGCTGGGCCGCCGCTGAGCGAGTACGCGCCGCCTGATCGGGCCGTGCCGGGATTCCCGGCACGGCCCGATCCATCTCCACCGGCAGGTGCTCCGCCGCAGGCCGGCGGCAGTGCCCACCGTCTGGACGTGGGCGATTCGGCCCAGCAGCTCCGTCCGCACCCCCGCGCCCTGGAGGCCGCGCGTCGACGGCCCCGAACGGGCCCGCCGGTGGCGGGAGCGCGGTTCAGCGCTCCTGCCACCGGCGGCCGGGTCGGGTCAGCCGTGGTTGAAGGTGATCTTCGGCAGGATGCGGTCGAGCCAGCCGGGGGTGTGCCAGGCGGCCCGGCCGGTCAGCCGCAGGATGACCGGGAGCAGGACGAGGCGGACCAGAGCGGCGTCCAGCAGGACGGCGACGCCGAGGACGATGCCCATCTCCTTGGGCGGCAGCGGCCCGGAGAGCGCGAAGGTGGAGAACACCGCGACCATGACGCCGGCCGCCGCGAAGATCACCCGGCCCGAGTGGGCGAGGGCGCCGACCATCGCCTCCTTCGGGTCGCCGCTGCGTTCGTAGTGCTCCTTGGCGGAAGCGAGCAGGAAGACGGTGTAGTCCATCGCGATCGCGAAGATCATCGCGAAGAAGAACACCGGTGCCCAGCCGTCCAGGAAGCCCTGCGGTGTGAAGCCGAGCAGGCCGGCGCCGTGGCCGTCCTGGAAGACCAGCCGGGCGACGCCGAACGCGGCGCCGGTGGACAGCAGGCTCGCGACGGTCCCCAGCGCGGAGATCAGCGGCGCTCGCAGGGCGATGAGCAACAGGACGAAGCCGAGGGCCATGACGACGCCGATGACCAGCGGGGTCTTCTCGGTGAGCAGGTGCTGCAGGTCGAGGTTCTCCACGGCCGCGCCGCCGACAAGGGCGTCGTGCGGGAGTTCGGCGCGCAGCGTGCTGACGGTGGCGCCGAGCTGCGGGCTGGACGGGTCGACGATGGGGATGGCCTGGATCATCGACCAGTCGGTGCCGTCGGCGGCGCTCTGGGCGGGCATCACGCCGGCGATGCCGGGGGTGTGGGCGATCTGCGCGCCGACCGCGGCGGCCTGCCCGCCGGGGGTGATGATCTGCAGGGTGCCGGGGGCGCCGGGTCCGAAGGCCTGCTGGACGGCGATGTAGCCGGCGCGGGCGCTGGCGTCGCTCGGGATGACGGTGATCGAGGGCATCGCCGTGCGCAGCCCGATCACCGGCGCGGCCAGCGCGATCAGTGCCGCGAGGGCCAGGGCGCCGTAGCGCAGCGGCTGCTTCCACAGGCGTTCGCCCCAGGCGGCGAAGCGCGGGGAGCGGTGCCCGCCGCTCTTCACCCAGGGCAGGGCGAGGGCGTCGACGCGGTGGCCCAGCTTGCCGAGCACGGCGGGCAGCAGGGTGAGGGTGGCGGCCAGGACGAACAGCACGGCGAGCATGATGCCGCCGGCCATCGACCGGAACGCCGGGGACGGCACCAGCATCACGGCGGACAGGCTGACCAGCACGGTCGCCCCGGACAGCAGGACGGCCTTGCCCGCGGTGTCCATGGTCTCCGCGACCGCCTCGACGCTGCTCAGCGAGCGGCCGGTCCTGGCACTGCGGAAGCGAACGACCAGGAAGAGCGCGTAGTCGATGCCGAGCGCGAGGGCGAACATCATGGCGAAGTTCATCGCCCAGATGGAGACCGGGAACAGGTGGCTGATCAGTACCAGCGATCCTGCGGAGGCGGCGAGTCCGGCCATGGTGAGCAGCAGCGGCAGTCCGGCGGCGACGAGGGAGCCGAAGGCGAGGACCAGGATCGCCAGGGTGACCGGCCAGGACATGATCTCGGACTTCATCATGGCGTCGTGGTTGGCCTTGTTGAAGTCGCTCCACAGGACCGAGGCGCCGGTGGCGTGGACGCTGACGCCGTCGGTGGAGAGTTCGCTCAGTGGGCCCTTGAGGTCGTCGGCGGCGCGGACCATGTCGTCCGGGAAGGCGTTGGCGCCGGCGAGCAGGATCGCGGTGCGGCCGTCCTGGCTGATGGTCGCGCCGGGCTGCGGCGGGGCGACGGTGGAGATCCGGGGGTCGGCGGCGGCGATGTCGCCCGCCTTGGCGATCACCTGCTGGACGGCGGGCTCGCTGACGGGCCGGTCGGCGGTGACCACGATCTGCAGGGCGGTGGAGGCGTTGCCGGCGAAGTGCCGTTCGGCGACCTGGCGGACCTTCAGGGACTCGGAGCCGTTGGCCTGCCAGCCGGCCCCGGACAGCGCGGTGGTGACCTGGGGAGCGAACGCGCCGAGGCCGATCACGACCAGCAGCCAGCCGGCCAGGACGGCCTTGAAGTGCCGCACCGACCAGGCGCCGAGCCGGCCGAGCAGGCCCGGCGGGCCGGGCGGTTCCGCGGGAGTCGCGGTGGACGGCAGGGTGAGGGCGGTGTCCGGGTACTTCACGTGATACTCCGTTCCTGAGGCGTCCGACTGGGCGCAAAAATACGGGTGGGGGTATATCGGAGGCCGGAGAAAAGGGCCCGCCACGGCGGGCCCGGACCGACCCCGGTCAGTCCGCGAGCGCGTCCAGCGCCGCTCGCAGCCGGCCGGCCGCCTCGCCGGCGACGGCCTCGAGCGCGGGCTGCCCGGTGACCTGGACCATCATCTGCGGATCCATCGCCTCGACCACGGTGCGCCCGTCGGCCGCACGGACCACGACGTTGCACGGCAGCAGCAGCCCGATGCGGGGGTCGACCTGAAGCGCACGGTGCGCGAGTGCCGGGTTGCAGGCACCGAGAATCAGGTAGTCCTCGACCTCCTCGCCGAGCTTGGCCCGCAGGGTGGCCCGGACGTCGATCTCGGTAAGGACGCCGAAGCCCTGCTCGGCGAGTGCGGCGCGCACCCGCTCGACGGCCTCGGTGAAGGGCAGGTCGAGGGTGACGGGAATCCCGTAGTCCATGCTGTACTCCGTTCGTGGCGGCGGTTCAAGCGGTTCGGACAGTGAGGTCGCGGCCGGAGAGCGACCGGGCGGCGACGCCTCCGTGGACGGAGGCGTCGCCGAAGCCGGGCCGGGAGAGTCGGCGGGCGGCCGAGGGTCAGGCAAGCGCCAGGAAGAGCTTCTCGAGTTCGGCTTCGCTCATCGGCGGCGCGTCGCCGTCGACGGTGGCCATGCACTGGCGCATACCGCTGGCCACGATCTTGAATCCGGCCCGGTCCAGCGCGCGGGAGACGGCAGCGAGCTGGGTCACGATGTCCTTGCAGTCCCGTCCGGCCTCGATCATCGCGATGACGCCGGCGAGCTGCCCCTGCGCCCGGCGAAGGCGATTGAGGACCGCGCCGACCGCGTCGTCGTCTACCTGCACTTCCACACCTCCAGAGTGTCGTTCCCCGACCCAGCTTACCCCCTGGGGTATATATCGGCCGCCTGGGCCGGACCGACGGACCCTGCCGCCATCGACGTCATTCATGCGCTCGAACACCCGTGGGATGCGGCCTGGCGCCCGCACCCCGCCGTCGGCCCGGCCGCCGAGGTTTTCCTCGCACGTCACGCCCGCACGATCCCGTTCGTCACCCCGGCCGAATCGCCGTTCCAACTCGGCCGCCTCATGGGTGAGTCGGTCGCCGGGCGGCCGTGCGGGGGCGCGGTAGCCTCGGACTCCGGCCGGTGCGGCCCGCCCACGCCGGAGTACCGAACGCCGGAGGTCTTCCCGTGTCCCTGGTCCGCGTCCACAACTTCTCGGTCTCGCTCGACGGTTACGGGACGGGCGAGGGGCAGAGCCTGGAGGCCCCGTTCGGCCACGCCGGTGACCGCCTCCACCGCTGGTTCTTCCACACCAGGACGTTCCGGCGGATGCAGGGCAAGGAGGGCGGCGACACCGGTGTGGACGATGCGATGGCCCGGGCCTGGGGCGACGGCATCGGTGCGGAGATCATGGGGCGGAACAAGTTCGGCCCCCAGCGAGGCCCCTGGGAGAATCACGACTGGACCGGCTGGTGGGGGCCCGACCCGGTGTTCCACACCCCGGTCTTCGTACTGACCCACCACCCGCGGCCCACGGTGGAGATGGAGGGCGGCACCACCTTCCACTTCGTCGACGCCACCCCGGAAGAGGCGCTCCGCCAGGCCCGGGCGGCCGCCGGCGGCCTGGACGTCCGGATCGGCGGCGGGCCCACCACCGTCCGCGCCTTTCTGGCCGCCGACCTGGTCGACCATCTGCACGTCGTCGTGGTGCCGATCGTCCTCGGCCGCGGCGAGCACCTGTGGGAGGGGCTCGAAGGGCTGGAGGAGCGGTTCCGCACCGAGTCGGTGACCAGCCCGAGCGGAGTGACGCACGTGACCTTCACCCGCGTCTGACCCCTCGGTGGTCTCGTGATTTCGCCGCGGATCAGTCGACCGGCCCCTCTCTCCGAGGCGGTCGCGCGGTAGCGGGCGCCCACCGGCGGGCGCCGTGCCGCCCACCCCTACCCGACCCTGCCCGAGCCGACGGCCGTCGCCCGGCCGGTCGAGGAGTTGCCCGCCGACGCGCGCTGAGCCCGCGGCCCCACCTTCGGACACCCGTACGCCGAATCCGAACGGACGCCCCCTCGGTACGCCAGCACGGTGCGGTAACAGGATGTTAACCGGACCGGCACAACTTCCTTCCAGGCACGGCTTTTGCCTGTCCGATACCCATGTTTTACTGAGTCTTGACGCAGCATCAGGTCACCCGGGGGTCACCGACGGTCAGCGGCGCGCGGGTCCGCCGTGCCCGGCGGCCGGATCGGTCCCCGGTCCGAACGGCCTGTTCTGACGGCCCCCTGCCCGACCCGACCGCCCCCGCCGTCCACGGTGAGGAGGCAGAAGGAGGCACACCCTCATGGAACCGTTGATCGACCGTGCCCGCGCCTTCCCGCAGCGCGCCGGCCGCGCCGGCCGCGAACTCGACGGCCTCGCCACCGGCCAGTCGCCGCAGGCGCTCTTCATCAGCTGCTCGGACTCCCGGGTGGTGCCCACTCTGATCACCGGAGCCGACCCCGGCGATCTCTTCGAGCTGCGCACCGCGGGCAACATAGTCCCGGCGTACCGCGCGGACTCCGCCTCCGGCGAGACCGCCACCATCGAGTACGCCGTGAACGTCCTCGGCGTGCGCGACATCGTGGTCTGCGGCCACTCGCACTGCGGGGCGGTCGGCGCGGTCGTCCGCGGCGACGACCTCAGCGTGGCACCCGCCGTCCGCTCCTGGCTCGACAACGCCGACCGCAGCGTGCTGCGGGCCGACGGGACGGACGTCTTCGACCCGACCGTGGCCGGGCCGGTGCAACGGCACGTCCTCGCCCAGCTGGAGCAGCTGCGCGGCTACCCGGGCATCGCCCGGGGGCTGCTCGCCGGACGGGTCCGGCTCCACGGCTGGTTCTACGAGGTCCACACCGGGCTGGTGCTCGCCCACCGGGCCGACTCCGGGCTCTTCCTCCCGCTGTGACCCGCCCCCTGCCCACCGTCCGCACCTCCATCCATCCGAGGACCTGATGCTTCGTCGTCCCGCCCTTCGGCCCGCCTCCGACCACTCCCCCGGTCCGCCCCGGACCGCCGACCTGCGAGCCGATCTGGCCGCCTCCCTCGTCGTCTTCCTGGTCGCGCTGCCGCTCTGCGTCGGCGTGGCCGTCGCCTCCGGCGTCCCGGCCGAACTCGGCCTGCTCACCGGCATCGTGGGCGGGCTGCTCACCGGGCTCCTGCCGGGCAGCAGCCTGCAGGTGTCCGGCCCCGCCGCGGGGCTCACCGTCCTGGTGTTCGGCGCCGTCCAGGAGCACGGGCTCGCCACTCTCGGCGTGATCACCGCCACCGCCGGACTGCTCCAGGTCGCCATGGGCACCCTGCGGCTCGGACGGCTCTTCCGTGCCATCTCCGTCTCGGTCGTCCAGGGCATGCTGGCAGGGATCGGCCTCGTGCTGATCGCCGGCCAGCTCTACGCCCTGGCCGACGCCCAGGCACCCCGGAGCGGACTCGACAAGCTCACCGGCCTGCCGGGCCTGGTCGCCGACACCGTCTCCTCGCCACAGGCACTCACCGCCGCAGCGATCGGCGCCGGCACCATAGCCGTCCTGGTGCTCTGGCCCAGGCTGCCCGCCCGGGCCCGGGTCGTGCCCGCGCCGCTGGCGGCGGTCGCCGCGGCCACCGCCGCCACCGCGCTGCTCGACCTGTCCGTCGCCAAGGTCGAGGTCGCCGGCCTGGCCGGGGTGATCGACCTCCCGGGCGGCGCGGAGCTGGCGGCCCTCGGCAGCCCCGGCGTCCTCGGCACCGTCCTCGCGTTCGCGCTGATCGCCTCCGCCGAGAGCCTGTTCAGCGCCGCCGCGGTGGACCGCCTGCACGACGGCCCGCGCACCCACTACGACCGGGAGCTGGTCGCCCAGGGCGTCGGCAACACCGTCTGTGGCGTGCTCGGCGCCCTCCCGATGACGGCCGTCATCGTGCGCAGCGCGGCCAACGTCCAGGCCGGGGCACGGACCAAGGCCTCCCGCGTGCTGCACGGCCTCTGGCTGCTGTTGTTCGCCGCGTTGTTCCCCGCCGCCCTCTCGGTGATCCCACTCGCCGCGCTGGCCGGCGTCCTGGTGCACGCCGGGGCCAAACTGGTGCCCGCCAAGGCGCTCGTGCCGCTGTGGCGGACGCACCGCGGAGAGGCCCTGATCCTGGTGGTCACGGCGATCGCCATCGTCGCGACCAACCTGTTCGAGGGCGTACTCCTCGGCCTGCTGCTCTCCGTGCTGAAGAGTGCCTGGGACACCTCGCACCTGCACGTGGACGTCGAGGAGCGCGGGGACGGCGCGGTCGGTGTGACGCTGGCCGGCAACGCCACCTTC
This sequence comes from Kitasatospora sp. NPDC050463, assembly GCF_040655255.1. NCBI lineage: Bacteria > Bacillati > Actinomycetota > Actinomycetes > Kitasatosporales > Streptomycetaceae > Kitasatospora > Kitasatospora sp. NPDC050463. The sequence goes on along the minus strand of NZ_JBFAJO010000004.1, from coordinate 56,153 downwards.
CTGCGCCTGCCACGGCTGCTGGACGCCTTGGAGCAGCTGCCCACCGGCCGGATCGTCCACCTGGACCTGACCGGCCTGCGCCACCTCGACCATGCCTGCCGGACGGCGCTGGGGGCCTGGGAGGAACGCCACAACCGGGTCGGCGAAGCCGCGGTCGTCCGCGTCCCGGCGGCGAGCGTCTGACCGCAGGCCGGCGCCTGCCGGGGCGGCACGGGCCGCCCCGGCGGGCGCGGGTGCCCGGCAGGAACGGGCCACCGACTGACACCGGCACCGGCACTGCCGGGCTGGTGCCGCCCGCCGGCGCCGCCTCCTGCTGATTCGCCCCGGGGAGCGGGCCCGGGAAGTGCGACCGCTGCTGGCCGATTGGAGTGAGCCGGACCGCCGACGGTCCGCTCTGTGCTCGGTTCGGGCGTACGTCGGCGCGCTGGTCCCCACGGGTTTGTGCACGCTGGACCGGGGACGGACGGAGGCACGGCCTCCGAACCAGCAGACCGTGGCACGGATCGGAGCACAACATGATCGGGACTCCCGCACCCTTCGACGAGAACGCAGGACCTCCGCCGCTCCCGGGCTGCGCCGAGGACGCCGCCGCCGCGCTGAAGCAGATGTTCGTCGACCTCACCCAGGGCGGCCGCATCACCCGCGGCCAGGACCCGGTCAGACGCCCGGTGTTCCTCAAGCCGCACGGTGTGGCCCGCGGAGTGCTCACGGTCCCCGCCGACCTGCCGCCCGACCTGCGCGTCGGGTTCCTCAAGAGCGCCCGTGAACAGACCGGCGGCCTGACCGCCTGGGTGCGTTTCTCCAGCGACACCGTGCCCGGCAGCCCCGACCTGAACACCACCCTCGGCATCGGCATCAAGCTGTTCGGTGTGCCCGGCCCGAAGCTGCTGGACGGCGACAACGAGGCCGGCACCCAGGACCTGCTGATGCAGAACCACGACGTGTTCTTCGTCGACACCGCCCAGGACATGTGCGAGTTCACCAAGGCCGGTGTCGTCGACGGCAGCTACGAACGGTACCTGCGGGACCACCCGGTCACCCGGGAGATTCTCGACGCGATGGCCACCTTCGAGGAGAGCGTGCTCACGACGACGTACTGGGGCGTGCTGCCCTACGCCTTCGGCCCCGAACGCTTCGTCAAGTACAAGCTGGTACCGGCCGGTTGTGAGCCAGGTGATCCGGCGGCGGTGCCCCCCGACGAGAACCCCGCGTACCTGGGCGCCGACCTGCGGCACCGCCTCTCGGCGGGACCGGCGGCCTTCGACCTGCTGCTGCAGTTCCGGACCGACCCGCAGCGCATGCCGCTGGACCGGGCCACCGTGCGCTGGGAGGAGTCCGAGAGCGAACCGGTGAAGGTGGCCCGGCTGACCTTCCAGCAACAGGACGTCACCGCCCGGGGCCAGGCCGCCTACGGCGAGAACCTCGCATACAACCCGTGGCACAGCCTCGCCGAGCACCGGCCGGTGGGCAGCATCTCCGAAGTGCGCAGGACCGTCTACCAGGCGTCGGCCGGACAGCGCCGCGACGTCAACGGCGTCCCGGCGGCCGAGCCCGGCCCGGCCCGGCCGCAGATCACGCCGCCGCCCGCCCGCGACACCCGGATCGTCCGGGCCGCCGTGCACCCGGCGATCGGGGTGGCCCGGGTCGGCGACAGCGCGGAGGAGTACGTGCTCGCCCCCGAGGTCGACCACCCGGCCCCGCTGCCCATCGGGAGCTACAAGGACGCCACCGGCGCCCTGAAGCGGCAGGCCGTCCGGTTCCGGGTCTACGGCTACAACGCCGCCGGCGAGCCGGTCGCCGAGCTGACCGCCGACAACGCGGACCTGCGCTGGACCGTCCACGTCGTCAACTCGAAGGCCGCCTGGTACCAGTTCCAGCTGGCCCTCGACATTCCGGAGGCGGACAGGACCGAGGACAGCAACCTGCGCAATCCCAAGGTCCCGGCCGACCGGCGCAGCCGCCTCGTCATCGACCCCGGCTCCCGGTCGGTGCGGGGCCGCAACCGGGCCGGCGGCCCCGACCACCTCTTCGACACCGGCACCTTCATGGACCGGCCCGTCTACCTCGGGGAGCTGCGCACCGACGAGAGCGGCCGGCTGATCTTCCTCGGCGGCCGGGGCGTGTCCGCGTCGGCCACCGACACCCCCGCCGACACCTTCGCCAACAACGACGGCTGGCACGACGACGTCTCCGACGGCCCGGTCACCGCCGAGGTCAGCATCGACGGGCGGCCGATCCCGGTCGAGCCGGGCTGGGTGGTCACCGCACCGCCCAACTACGCGCCAGAACTCACCTCGGTGCGCACGATGTACGACCTGGTACGCGACGTCTTCGTCACCGCAGGCACCCTCCCCGAACCGCGGCAGCCGTCGTTCACCCGCGACGTGCTGCCCGTCCTGCGCCGCCTCTGCGACCTGCAGTGGGTCAACCAGGGTGTGGCCGTCCAGCTCGGGCACGACGGGCGGGAGGACCTCCTCGCCCCCGACACCCTCACCGCACTGGCGGACCCCTCGCCCGTCCACGAGGAACTGCGCCGGCAGGTCTGGCTCACGATCCGCAACTACGACCGTGACGGCCTGTCCCCGATTCCGTGGCCGGGGATCTACGGCGACGCGATGAACGTACCGGCCGAGTCGGTGCGCCAGCACGTGACGCTCTCCCCGCTCCAGTACCGCCTCCTGGAGCGCTGGGCCGGCGGAGACTTCCTCGCCGACCACGACCCGCAGGCCGTGCCGCCCGGCTCCCTCGACCAGGTGCCGTTCGCCGAGCGGCCCCAGACCCTCGACCGGGCGGCGCTGTCGTTCTGTCTCGCCGACGCCTTCCACCCCGGCTGCGAACTCACCTGGCCGATGCGCCACACCACCCTGTACAGCAGCCCGTTGCGGGTGCGTCCGCGCGATCCGAAGCTGCCGCCCCCGCCCGCCTACGGTCCGAGGCTCACCCCGCAGATCGCCCTCTCCTTCGACGGCCCGCTCTACGCCCAGCGGGCGGGCGACCTGACCCGGTGGATGGCCGTGCCCTGGCAGACCGACACCGCGAGCTGCCGGTCCGGCTACGAGTACCTCTCCGGCTTCGGCACCTACGATCCGTACCTCCCCACCTTCTGGCCGGCCCGGGTGCCCAACCACGTGATCGCCGAGGAGGAGTACGAGATCGTCATGGACACCTCCCGGCCCATCGGGGAGCGCCTGGCGGCCTTCGGGAACCGGCGGGCCTGGCTCCGCTGGCTCCCCCCGCGCTACCTCGACGCCATCAACGCCATGGTGACGGACTTCGGCAAGCTCGGTCTGGTCGAACGCCGCCCGGGGCCCACCGACGACCCCCGCCTCCCCGCGGAGCTGCTGGTCGAGTCCGAGGTGAGCTTCCCGCCCGAGCCCGCTCCGCCGGCCCGGCGCAACCTGGTCGCCGTGCACGTACCGCTCGGCGCCGACCCGGTGCTCGGCGAGGCCGCGATGTCCACCGCCGTCACCATGGCGGTGCTGCCCGACGAGGAGGTGTCGGCGGGCTTCATCGACAAGGTCAAACGCTTCCGGCGCAACCGGTGACGGCTCCCCCGCGCCCGTCCGGGCCCGTCGATGCCGCCGTGGCCGGCGGCGGCCCGGCGGGCGCGGTCGCGGCGCTGGTCCTGGCGGCCGCCGGCCGGCGCGTCCTGCTCCTCGACCCCGGCGGGCCTTCCCCGCCGGCCGGCCAGGACGCGTTCAAGATCGGCGAGTCCCTGCCGCCCGCCGCCCGCCCGCTGCTGCGCGATCTCGGGCTGCTGGACCGCTTCCTGGCCGCCGGGCACCTCCCCTCCACCGGCACGTACGCCGCCTGGGGTTCGGCCGCGCTGCACGGTCGCAGCCACCTCTTCGACCCGTACGGGCACGGCTGGCACCTCGACCGGCTCCGCTTCGACGCCTTCCTGCGGGACGCGGCCGTGGCGGCCGGCGCCGAACTGCGCAGGGCCACGGTGCTGGCGCAGACCGGCGACCGCCTGACCGTCCGTGAGCGCGACACCGGCACCGTGACGGACCTGCACTCCCGCTGGACGGTCGACGCCACCGGCCGGCGCTGCGTCATCGGCCGCCGGTACGGCCGCCGTCACCGGCAGGACCGGCTCCTCGCCGCGTACGCCGTGTTCCGCGGTCCCCGCGCCGCGGAACGGACGCAGCCGCAGGACGCGGAGGTCCGCACCCTCGTCGAGGCGGCCCCGCACGGCTGGTGGTACACCACCCTGCTCCCGGCCGGGCGCCTGGTCGCCCACCTGACCGACGCCGACCTCGCCGACCCTGCCCTGCGGACCCCCCAGGGCTTCTGGCGCGGCATCACCCACACCGAGCACGTACGGCAGCGGCTGGCCGGCCACGACCCCGCCGCAACCGCCGTGCCGCGCTGGACGCCCGCCCACGGCCTGCGGCTGAGCCCGGCCGCCGGCCCGGGCTGGGTGGCGGCCGGGGACGCCGCCCTCGCCTTCGACCCGCTCTCCTCGCAGGGCATCCTCACCGCACTGCACACCGGCGCCCGCGCCGGGCAGGCCGTGCGGCGTGCCTGGCCGCCCCGGGCCGGACGGCCGCCGCGCTCGCCGACTACACGGCGTTCCTGGACAGCGTGGCGAACGCCTACCGGAGAAACCATGCGTACTCGTACGACCAGGAACGGCGTTGGCCTCTCAGCCCCTTCTGGCAGCGCCGGCGGGTGGGCGCGGCGGCCCCGTCCGGCATAGCCTGAAAGAACCCGACCACACGTCCATGGGGGCAGTCATGACAGCTCCAGCTCCGACGCATGCCGTCTGGGACGCCACCGAGATCACCCAGTCGGTGCAGGACCTCCAACACCGCGTCGCCCTGATCGCGGGCAAGGTGACCGTGATCCGCGTCTACGTGAGCGGCAGCAGCGGCCCCGCCGCCGGAGTGCGCGGTACCGTCACGCTGATCCGGTCGGCGACGGACCCCGGCGTCAAGGTGACATCGGTCAACACCATCGCCCTCGACCCGGACGCCGCCCAGGAACTCGCCGCCCGCCGCGCCGACGCGAACCTGAGCCTCAACTTCATCGTGCCGCCCACGCTCACGGCGGAAGGGACACTCACCGTGAGCTCGGTGACCCTCAGCGATGCCCTGACCGGTGCCGTCCTCCCGCTCGGCGCGACGGGCGCCGGCCCGACCGTCCGGTTCCACACCGGCCCCCCGCTGCGGATCCGCGTCCTCGGACTGCGCTACACCACGACGGACCCGCCGGGCACCTTCACCCCGAGGGACCTGGACTTCACCGCCCTGGTCAGCTGGCTCAGACGCGCCTACCCGGTGGCCACCGTCATCAGCTCACACGCCGTCATCGAAGCCACCGCCACCCCTCCCTTCACCTGCGAGGACACCAACGCCCAGCTCGCGGCCATCCGCAACCTGGACATCAGCGCCGGCGCTGACCGGCGCACCCACTACGTCGGCCAGGTGGCCGACGGCGGATTCTTCCTGCGGGGGTGCTCCTCCGGCCTCCCCGTGGCGGCCGACCCGAGCGTCGTCGCCTCGTCGCCGTGCGGTTCGGCCCCCTTCGGCTGGGACTTCGACGGCACCTACGGCGACTGGTACGGCGGCCACGAGCTCGGTCACACCCTCGGCCGCCTGCACCCCGGCTTCTGCGGTGAGTCCGCGGACGACCTGCAGAACTACCCCTTCCAGAGCGGGCAGCTCGCCGACGGGCCGGACACCTTCGTCGGGTTCGACGTGGGCGACCCCGCGCTGAACCTGCCGATGAAGGCCAAGCCGGGCATGCGGTGGCACGACGTGATGACCTACTGCGACCGCCAGTGGATGAGCAGTTACACCTACGAGGGCATCCGCCGGCGGCTGATCGCCGAGGACTCGCTCGTGGCCGGTGCCCCGCTGCCCGAGGGCGCCCCGGAACCCGCCCCCGCCCCGCTCACCGTCGTCCCGGTCGCCGGGCCTCCCGGGCCTGCCGGGCCTGCCGGAGGGCGCCCCGACGAGCGCTTCCCGAAGCTGGCCGTCACCCCTGCGCCTCCCCAGGCGGCCGCGACCGTCCTCCGGGCGGCCGGAGCGGCTCCGGAGGCCGAACCGTTCGTCAGCGTCGTCGGCACGGTGAACCTCAGCCGCCGCGAGGGCGACATCCGCTTCGTCAATCCGGTGACACCGCTCGCCGCCCGGCCCACCCCGGCCGCCCAGCCCACCCGGACCGGCGGCACGGCCGGTCCGGACGGTGCGGCCGCCGGCCCGAACGGCGGGACCGAGGTGGTCCTGCGGATCCGGCAGACGGACGGCGCACCGCCGCGCGAGATCCCGGTCGCCGTCAGGCTCGCTTCCGAGCTGGGCCCGAACGACGACCGCACCGGCCTGGTGGACACCGTCGTGCCGGTCGGGGCCAGCCCGGAGGCGATCGAGCTGGTCGTCGGCGGCCAGGTCGTGGACACCTTCCGCCCCGGCGGCGCACCGCCGGCCCTGCGCGCCGCCCGCCACGCGAGCGCCGAAGCCGGGGCGTTCGGGCTGGCGCTGGACTTCGACAGGGGACCGGAGGCCGGCCAGACCTTCGCCGCACAGGTCAGCACCGACGGCGGCGCCACCTGGCAGACGATCGGGGTGGGCCTGAGGGAACCTCTGGTCCAGGTGGACCGCGGCCAGTTCCGCCCGGGTGACCAGGTCCAGCTGAGGATCATCACCACCAACGGATTCACCAGCACGGCCTCCGACATCCAGCAGATCCAGGTCTGAGCCGGGCCCCCACCGCAGGTCCGGCCCCGGGAGCGGCTGGCCCTGCGGTGGCCGCTGCCCCCGTTCACCCCTCCCGGGACACCCTGCCGGGGCTCCCCGGCCGGGTGCTCGACGCCCCGGAGACGCACACCCCGCCGGTCGTCCCGGCCGCCCGGAAGCCGGCCCGACAGAAGGCCTTCGTACCCGAACAGGTCACAGATCGTGCGACGCCGGCAACCCCGTGCAACCGTGGCAACGCCACCAACCGTGGCCACGTCAACACCGGGAGAACCTCATGAGCGCCGAACGTATCGAACCGAAACAGCTCGCCGCGGCCGCGGCGCAGGGCGTCGCGATCGCGATCGCGGCCCGCCACCGCGCAGGCGAGTTCGACATCTCCAGGCCCATCGTCGCCGGCTTCTTCCCGGAGGAGCTCTTCGAAGTGACGCTGGCACAGAGCTTCGACGGACAGTTCGCGGTGAAGAACGTCCAGCCGCTCAAGGCTCCGCGGTAGACCCCGCCATGCCGCAGGAAAACGCCGACGACGGCGGGGGACTGCTCTGCCCCAGCGCGCCGGCGGACCCGACCGGGTCGGTGCTGATCGGGGTCGTTTCGGGCACACCCGAGGCACCGCGGGTCGTCCCGACCGCGCACGCGATGCCCGTCAGCCTTGAGATCATCGAACTGGCCCGGCCCGCCTCACCCGGCGAGGTCTTCCGCTTCGCAGGGGCCTGCCAGGCGTCGGGCTGCATTCACTTCAGGAACGCGGCCTGCCAGATCGCCGCCCGCAGCGCCGTGCTGCTGGACGAGGTGGTCGAGGACCTGCCGAGGTGCCCGATCCGTGCGCAGTGCCGCTGGTTCCGCCAGGAAGGGCCCTCGCTCTGCCGGCGCTGCCCGCAGATCGTGACAGAACAGTACCGGCCCTCGGCGGAGATGCTGCGGATCGTGAACGAGAACGATCCGCCCACGAGCCCAGGCGTCGACTCCGGTCTCTCGCAGTGAACCGACCGCCCGTCGGAGGCTCGCCTCCGGCGGGCGGTCGGCCGTGACCGGTCGGCGCGAGTGGCCGGCCTTCTCCGAGACCGCCCCGCCTCCCGGCGTTGCGGAACCGACGACGGCACCGCCGTACCGGATTCCTCGGCTTGACGGCCGGGAAGCGGGCCCTGGCCCGATCGCGTCACGAGGCGGGTGCCCCGGTGGGACCGGGTTCGGCGCTGACCGGGGCGCTCCGTCGTGCGAGGCGCAGGGTCCCCACGTAGGCGACCACCACCGCGACGATCACCAGTGGCATCACGGTCAGCCCCTGGGAGCCGAGCAGCAGGGTGGCCAGCAGGACGCAGGTCATCGGGAGTCTGAGCATGGCGACGCTCAGCGCCCCCACCCCGATGGCGAAGCCCGTGGTGACGTCCAGGCCGGGCAGGTGGGACATGGCCAGGCCGCCCGCGCCACCGACGAACAGGGCGGGGAAGACGGGGCCGCCGCGGAAGGCGCTGAGCGAGGCGCTGTAGGCGAGTGACTTGAGGACGACGAGGAGCAGCAGCGCACCGACGGAGTAGCTGGCCTGGTCGGCGAGGAGCGGGCCGATGGTGGTCTCGCCCGAGTAGAGCACTCCGGAGATCGGCTTGTCGGTGATCGTGGTGTAGAGCAGGGCGAGTACTCCGATGAGCGCGCCCGTCAGCACGGTGAGCGGCACTCTGTGCCGCTGGATGTGCGTGCGCAGGCGCAGGGCCGGGCGGCGGATCGCTTCGCCGAGGACCGGGGCGACCAGGCCTGCGAGGACCGCCCAGCCGAACGCGGCGATGGTGGGCCGGTCGGCGGTCGGCACCTGCGTCAGCGACAGGGAGTAGGTGCCCAGGCCGGTCCAGGAGTCGAGGCCGGTGAAGATGAGCGAGCCGATGCCGGCGGCGAGCAGGCCGGGCACCAGGACGACGCCGAGCATCGGGCCGGCCAGGCCGGAGGCCTCCATCAGCAGGAACGCGCCGAGGACGGGAGATCCGAGGAGTTCGCTGATCGCCGCGAAGCTGCCGGCCGCGCCGATGACGGCGAGGGCGTTGGGCGGGGCGTCGCGTTTGAGCAGTCGGATCGCGCCGACGGCCAGGCCGCCGCCGAGGGCGATCAGTGGGGCCTCCGGGCCGAGGACGACGCCGAGGCCGAGCGAGGCGATCGCGGCGAGGGCGACACCGGGGACGGTGGCCACCGACGGGATGCCGCCGGTCTTGAGCCCGTCGGCCGGCTCGTGCCCGCCCCGGCCGGGGAGGTACTGGATGGTGAGGGCGACCAGGACGCCGGAGACGGCCAGCACAGGGATGGCCCACCAGTCCGGGGTGGTCGTGAAGCCGAGGCCCTTGGGCAGGTCGGTATAGACCAGGGACTGGAGTTCGGAGACGAGGGCGAGGAAGCCGTACGCGGCGGCCGAGATCGGAACGCCCAGCACCGCCGCCATCACCAGCAACGCGATGTAGTTGCGGCTGCGGACGATCGCGAACGGATCCTGCGGCGCCACCGCGGGCGCGGCCGGCTCGGCAGGCGCGGGGGGCTCAGCAGGCATGCGTGTCGCCTCCTCGGCATTCGGCCCGCCCCGGGAGCCGGGAGGCGGCCCTGCCTGCCCCTCGGCGGGTGGCAGTGTCCCTCCGATCATCGGGTCACCGGCGGCATCCGTCGTGGCGCGAACGCCACGCGGGTGAACCGCGCCGAGGCGCCGAGGTGTGTGCCGTCACCCGGACATCCGGGTGCACCCACCCGGACCGCCGACTCCCGGTGGTGCGCGCGCCGGCCTGCGCTTCTCCTGGAAGGGCATGCGGCAGCCGATGGCCGGCCGCCCACCCGAGGAGGAGCAATGGCGGCGACCCCACCCGAGCCCGGCTCAGGCGAATCCGCCGGCGGCGAAGGGCCCGGCAAGGCAGGTCCCCACGAGCAGCCCCCGGCACCGCCTCCGCCCTCCGACCGTCCCGCAACACCGCCCGAACCCGGCCGGCCCCCGGTCGCGGCGGCCGGGGACGCGGACGAGGTCACCCGGCTGCACGAGCGGATCGCCGTACTGGAGGCCGCCCCGCGCAGGAAGGAACACCACCGGTGGCGGACCTCGGGCGCCGTGGTGCTCATCGTGATCACCTCCCTGCTGTCCCTGCTGTCCGTGCTGGCGGTCTGGACCTCCGACTTCGTCGGCGACACCGACCGCTACGTCCAGACCATGGCCCCACTGGCCACCGACCCCGACATCCAGCAGGCCGTCACCAACCGGGTCACCACCGTCGTCCTCGAACAGATCGACGTCAACGCCCTGGTCAAACAGCTCTCCGACGCCGCCGCCGAACAGGGCGTGCCGCAGAACGCCGCCAACCTGATCAACAACCTGAGCGGGCCGATCAAGAGCGGCCTCACCCAGCTGGTCAGCTCGACCGTGAACAAGGTCGTCACCAGCGACCAGTTCGCCACCCTCTGGGTCGACGCCAACCGGGCAATCCACACCGCCCTGGACAAGGCCCTCACCGGCAAGGGCGGCGGCGCGGTCAAGGTCGAGAACAACCAGGTCTCCATCGACATCGCACCGATCGTCGCCAAGGTGAAGGACGAACTCGTCAGCGCCGGTCTGGGCCCGGCCGCCAAGATCCCCGACGTTCACACGAACTTCGTGGTCTTCGCCTCGAAGGACGTCGGCAAGGTCAAAACGTACTTCCGGCTACTGGAGATCATGGGCGCCTGGCTGCCGATCGTCACCATCCTGATCGGTGCCGGCGCCGTGTTCCTGGCCGTCAACCGCCGCCGCGCGCTGATCGGCGCCGCCGTCGGGGTGGCGCTGGCCATGCTGCTGCTCGGCATCGTGCTCACCGTCTTCCGCGCGTTCTACCTCGACCACCTGCCACCGGGCGCCAATGAGGCCGCCGCCGGCACCCTCTACGACACCCTCATCCGCTTCATGCGGGCCACCATCCGGGCGGTCGGTGCGGTCGCCGTGGTCACCGCGGTCGGCGCCTTCCTGATCGGCCCGTCCCGGCCCGCCGTCGCCGTGCGCACCGCCTGCCGGCGGATCATCGGCTCGCTGCGCGGCGAGCTGTACTCGCTCGGCATGAAGCTCGGCCCGGTCGGGCGCTTCGTGCACCGCTTCAAGCGCTGGATCGGTGCGGCGATCCTGCTGGTCGCCGCCGTGATCCTGGCCACCTGGTCCTACCCGACCTGGGCCGTGGTCCTGTGGATCACCTTCTTCGTGGCCCTCGGCTTCGCCATCCGCGAGTTCCTCGACACCGGCCCCGGCGGCGACCGCGCTCCACCCCCGGCAGCCCCCGGCGCACCACCGCCGGCCCACGCGTGAGCGACCGCCCCACCAGCGGTCCCCCTGCCTGATGCCGGGCGTCGATTCGTCGCCCGCGGCCCGTCGTCCCGGCGGATCGCGGGCGGCGATGAGGCGTCTTCCGGTGCTCGTCGACGTACCGGACCCGGTGCTCAGTCCCTCCAGTCCCTCCGCCCGCCTGTCTCAGATGGCGGGCCGGGCCGCGACGTTCAGGATCTCCTTCACCACCTCTCCGGTGTCGGCGACGACGCGGTAGACGGCTCCGCTCGCCAGGACGAGGGCGCCGAAGAGGATCCAACCTCCCGGCCCGCTGTCCACCTCGACACCCGGGGCGCCGTCGCCGTTCGGCGCGGCCGAGGGCCTCACCGCCGCCCTGGCGATGTGGGCCGTTCCGGCCACGGCGTGGGCGGCTCCAGCCAACGCCAAGCCGGCCACGCCTATGGCGAACCACTCTGCTCGACTGATCTCGTCCATCGTTCTCACTGTCCTCGGCCCGTGGGCGCAGGTGGAAGGCGCCTCACTTTCACGTCCATCCTCCGTGTGGCCCGCTGACGGCCACCAGAGCGCCTCGGGCCACTTCAGTAGGGCCGTTGGACCCAGCCGGAACCCGCCGAACGGCATGGTCGGTCACGCCGGTCGCGCGTCAGCTTGAGAACCGGGCTTCGATCCCGTCGAGGAGGAAATCGAGGCCGGTCCGGAAGGTCTGGTCAGCGTCCAGATGGGGACCATCGCGTACGACCGTGGCCAGCGCGGGGAATCGGCCCGTTGCGAAGGTCCGCTCCAGATACGGCCCCAAGGCGGCCTGCCACTGCTTCTTGTCCACCCCGGTGGCCCGCTCGGCGCGCCGCTCGGTGATCTCCCGGCGCACCGCGCCGATCACGTACGCATTGACCGCGGCGATCGCCGGCACGGTGAGGTCCAGGTCGACGCCGCCCATCGCGGCCACCACGGCCTCCCCGCTCGCCAGCGTGTTCGGCCCGAGCTGCGGCCGCCCACCGATCAGGTCGGCGAACCATTCGTGCTGGTGAGCGGCCTGCCGGGTGGCTTGCGCAAGGGAGTGCAGCACCGCTCGCCAGTCGTCTCCGGCCGGCCTGATCTCGGCGTGTACCGCATCGACCATCAGGTCGAGCAACTCGTCCTTGGTGGCGATGTAGCCGTACAGCCGCATCGGCCCGACCTCCAGCGCGGCGGCGAGCTTGCGCAGCGACACCGCCTCCAGGCCGTCCGCGTCGGCCAGCCGGATCGCCGCTCGTACGATCCGCTCCCGGCTCAGCCGGCCCAGCACCGGTCGATCCGGCGGCTCCGGCCTCTCCCACACCAACATGCCGCCGAGAATACAGCGCGAGTGATACGGTGACGCCGTCGATACAGTGTATCGATCAATACGGTGAATCGGGGGCACTCATGACCATCGCCATCATCGGAGCCGGCCTGGGCGGCCTGTCTCTCGCCCGCGTACTGCACGTGAACGGCATCGACGCCGTCGTTTACGAACGCGAATCCTTGCGCGGCGCGCGCAGTCAGGGCGGCATGCTCGATCTGCACGCCGGGACCGGGCAGCGGGCGCTGCGCGAGGCCGGACTGATCGACCAGTTCCACGCGATCGCCCGTCGTCAGGGCCAGGACCTGCGCCTCCTCGAACCGGACGGCACCCTGCTGCTGCAGGAGGACACGCCGGACGACGCCCCGCTCGATCGGCCTGAGGTCGACCGTGCCGATCTGCGCAACCTGCTGCTGGACTCCCTCCCCCTGCACGCGGTGCGCTGGGGGCACGTGTTCGAATCGGCCGACAACGGCTTCCTGCATTTCGCCGACGGCAGCGGTGCGACGTATGACCTGCTGGTCGGCGCCGACGGCGCGAACTCCCGGGTCCGCGAACTGCTCAGCGACGCCCGACCGGCGCACACCGGTCAGAATGTCGTCGAGCTCGCCATTCCCGACATCGACCGCACCCACCCCGACCTCGCGGCAATGGTCGGACGCGGCAACTACTGGGTGCTCGGCGACGGACAGTCCCTGTCGGCGCAGCGGAACGGCGACGGCCGGGTACGCGTCTACCTCAGCTTCCACAACACCGCCGAGGACTGGTCCGTCACCAGTGGGATCCCGTTCGACGACCCAGCCGCCGCCCGGGCCCGGCTGATCGACCTGTTCACCGGCTGGGACTCACGGTTCACCGCACTGATCGCAGCCTGCGGGGACACGATCCTGCCCCGGTCGATCACCACTCTCCCGGTCGGCCTGACCTGGCCGTCGACGCCAGGCGTCACACTGCTCGGCGATGCCGCACACCTGATGCCGCCCGTGGGGCAGGGCGCCAACATGGCGATGCTCGACGGCGCCCTGCTGGGCCTCGCGCTGGCCGCGCACCCGGACGACTTCCCCGCCGCCGTCCAGGAGTATGAACGCGAGATGTTCGAACGCACCAGCGCCGTCGGCCGGCAGTCCGCGGACATGCAGGACGTCCTGGCCTCGCCGGACGCCAGCCGGAGGATGCTCGCATTCCTCCAACCCGCCTGAACGAACGTCACCGAACACGACGAGGGAGCCGGCCCGGCGCTTCGTAATGGTCGGGTGGCGTCGGGTTCGTGACGGCTTGTCGGGCCGGTGGCTCCGGGAGCGGAATCCGGCACGGGCTTCCAAGATCATGGAGTGGTCGACGTCCCGTGCTCCGAGTGGAAGACCGCGCCTGCCGACGCGTCATCGCCGATCCCGTCCGCTCTTGACCAGCTCTGCCATCAGCCCGATCCCAGCGCCGAGGAGGTCCCGGGGCTGCAGGAACGGTTCGCGGAGGTGCCGGACCCGCGCGACCCGCGCGGGTCCGGCACGCCCTGGCAAGGATGGGGAACCGCTCCCCCGGCCACTGCGCGGGGGACCGCGTCGAGGCGTTACGGCACGTAGTCGAAGCGCGGGGTCAGCGTGCCGAACATGGAGTCGGCGGCCAGGCCGTCGCCGAACCAGAACTTGGTCAGATCGGCCGTGTCCTGGGTGACGTGGAACGGCACGCGGTCGAGGGTGAAGCCCTTCAGGGTCGGGCGGCCGTTGGCCAGGACCTCGGCCGGGGTGGTGTAGGCGATCAGGGTCTCGGGGCTGACCTGCTGGCCGTTGATCCGGATGCCCGCCGCGTAGCCCGGCTGCGGCATGACCCGGATCCAGGTGGCCTGGAGCTCGACGGTGGTGCCCTTGCTCGGCTGGTTGAAGGTGATACCGCCCGGGTAGTAGATCCGGCCCTTCTCGTCGATGTGGTCGCCGGCCGTCGAGCCGATCGGCAGCTCGAAGCCGTAGCCGTCCTGGTCCAGCACGAACGGAGCGATCGCGCCGAGCTTGATGCCGTTGCGGTCGAGCCACTGCCGCGTGGTGTCGCTGACCTTGACGTGGGCACTGCCCCACGGCGAGATGTACAGGCCGGACGCGGACGGGCCGCTGCGCGGGGCGGGGACGGCGCCGGGGGTGGAGGCGTCGGCCGGGGCGGCCGACAGGGCCATCACACCGGCCAGCGAGAGCGCGGCGAGCGAACGAAACAGACGCATGGTCAGTTCTCCGGGAATGTGAGGAAGTTGATCCTTCGAGCGCGAAGCGCAGCCATGGGTAACGCACTTCGCGTGGCGTGTGCAACGGTGATCACCCTGGCGAGGGAAGTCCGCCACCCCTTCGGTCAGCCGCGCCCGGTTCCGGCCTTTTCATGATCCGGAACTCACCTAGGGTGAGCCCGCCCGGGCGGTTCCGCCAGGCGAGACCGCGTGGTCCGGCCGCGCTATCGCACCGCCCGGCGCGCCCGTAACGTCCTACGCAGCCCTGGAGATGCCTGTGTCCCGTCCGCCTTCCCGCCGTCCCAAGCGGCTCGCGCTCGTCGGGGCGACCTCGCTGCTCACCGGCGCGGCGCTGGCCGGCCCGTACCTCGGTACCGGGGCGGCCGGCGGGCACTTCGACGCGCCGGGTGTGATCGCCGACCCGCAGGCCAACGTCACCGACGTCTACGCCTTCACCAGCCCGGACGACCCGGCGATGGCGACCATCATCGCCGACGTCCAGCCCACCCAGCTGCCGGCCACGACGCCGACGCCCGTCAACTATCCCTTCGCGACCGGCGGTGCCCGCTACGAGATCCACGTCGACGGCCGCGGCACCGGCCGGTCGGACCTCACCTACCGGTGGACCTTCCGGACCGAGGACCGCCGCCTGTTCGGCGCGGGCCCGATCGCGGCCGGCCCGGTCCGCTCGCTGAAGGACCCGACGCTGCTGCTGCGCCAGTACTACACATTGGAGCGGATCCGGTCCGGCCAGGCGCCCGAGACCCTGGTCAAGGACGCCCCCGTCGCGCCGACCCGACAGAGCCTCGCCCTGATGCCCGACTACGGCGCACTGCGCGACCAGGCCACCACCGCACTGCCCGGAGGCGGACGGACGGTGGCCGCCCAGACCGCGGAGTCCTTCCAGGCCGACGCGCGCGTCTTCGGCTACTTCATCGCCGGCACGGCCGGCCCGGTGCCCGGATACGTACCCGCCGCGAACCCGCTGGCGGCGGTCAACGTCAGCAGTCTGATTCTCCAAGTCCCCAAGTCCGAACTCGCGTTGAACGGTGACACGAAGCGCAACCCGGTGGTCGGCGTGTGGGCCACGGTGTCCCGGCCCGGGGCGGACCTCTCCCGCGACCTGCGCACCCAGGACGCGACGTACCGGCAGGTCGGCCGGCTCGGCAACCCGCACATCGGCTTCGCGCTCTGGGGCACCTTCGGCGGGATCGCCACGCCCGGCGGACCCGAGGACCGGTTCAACACCCGCCCGGCCGACCAGGGCCGGAACGACCAGGCCTTCCTCGCCTCCGCTCTGGACCCGGCCCCGCCGCACAAGATCGAGGCCGCCGGAGGCCGCCCCGCGCCCGCCGGACCGCGCACCGACATCCGGGCGCTCTTCCTGCGCGGGATCGGCAAGGACAACGGCGCCAAGTTCGGCTTCGACCTCAACACCCAGGCCATGAACGCCGACGCCGACCCGAACGCCCTCGCCTACGCCGACGAGCTGCGGCTGAACCTCGGCACACCGGTCACCGCCGACCCCGACCGGCTCGGCGTGCTCGCCGGTGACCTGCAGGGCTACCCGAACGGTCGCCGCCCCAACGACATGATCGACAACTCGCTGCTGCGGATGCTGGAGGGCGAGCCGGGCAGCCCGTCCGCGGCCGACCTGCTGCCCGCGCCGCTGTTCGACGCCCAGCCGAAGCCGGCCGGTGACGTGTTCCCGTACCTCAACCTGCCGCACGCGCTGCCGTGACGCGGCCACCGGACGCCGTCGCAGCCCGCCGTCCGCGCTCCCCGGGGTGGCGGCGGGCGGTGACGGCCGCAGTCGGTGGCGCGGCCGTACTGGCCTGTGCGGGCGCACTGCTCGCGCTCGGGCCGTCCGGACCGCCGTCCTCCGCCGATGCGGGACGCACCGTCACCGCCGCACCGCCTCCGCCCCCCACGGACCGCCTCGCCGCCGCCCGCTCAGCCGTCCGCGGCCGACCCCAGGACCCTTACGCCTGGAGCGAGTTGGGCCTCGCCGAGCTCGACCGGACGCGGATCACCCTGGACGCGGCCCGCCTCGCCGACGCCGACCAGGCCTTCCAGCGCTCGCTCGCCCTCAAACCCGACGCCAACTACGACGCCGTCGCCGGCGCCGGCATGCTCGCCAACGCCCGCCATGACTTCGCCGCCGCCCGGGAGGCCGGCCGGCGCGCGACCGCGATGGCCCCGGACCGGCCGATCGGATACCTGGTCCTCGCGGACGCCGAGATCCAGCTCGGCGACTACCCGGCCGCCACCGCCGACACCCAACGCCTGCTCGACCTGGCCCCGACCGTCCCCGGCTACACCCGCGCCGCCTACGACCTGGAGACCCACGGCCGCCCCGAGGAGGCCCGGATCGCGCTGGAGCGCGCCCGGCAGAGCGCGAGCACGCCCGGTGACACCGCCTTCTGCGAGCACCGCATCGGCGATCTCGCCTGGGACCAGGGGCAGGTGGACGAAGCCGACGAACACTACCGGCGCGCCCTGGCCGCCACCCCCGACGACCACTACGCCCAGGCCGGCCGAGCCAGGGCGGCGGCCGCCCACGGCCAGAACGAGGAAGCCACGGCCACCTACCGGACGCTCGTCGAACACGCGCCGCAGCCCCAGTTCCTGGTGGAGCTGGCCGAGTTGCAGCTCTCGCAGCACCGGGACGCGGACGCGCAGCCGCAGCTGGCCGCACTGGCGGCCGAGGTCCGGCTGCTGGACACCGACGGCGGCCCCGTCGACCCGACATTGATGCTGTACCAGGCCGACCACGGCGACCCGGCCGTGGCCGTCCGGCTGCTGCGCACGGAGTGGGACAGGCGCAAGAGCGTCCTGGTCGCGGACGCGCTCGGCTGGGCGCTGCACCGAGCCGGCCAGGACGCCGAGGCCCTCGGCCTGCTGGACCAGGCCGCCGCCACCGGCTGGCACACCGCCTCCTTCGCCTACCACCGCGGCACGGTCGAGGCCGCGCTCGGGCGCCCCGAGGCAGCCACCGACCTGCGAGCCGCGCTGCGCCTCAACCCGTACTTCTCGCCCTACCACGCGCCGCAGGCCCGGCAGTTGCTGGCGTCCCTGCCGGGCGGCAACGGCTGACCACGAGCTCCTCGTCAGGAACCCACCCGTGAACCGAACACCGCGAGCCGTCCTCGGCGTGATCGCCGGGCTGCTGCTCGGCCTCGCCCCCGGTGCCGCCGCGCACGCCCACCCGCTCGGCAACTTCTCCGTCAACCGGCTCGACCAACTGCGGCTGCTGCCCGACCGGATCGAGGACGCCGCGGTCGTGGACACGGCCGAGATCCCGACCGCCCAGGACCGGGAGACCGCCGACACCGACCACGACGGCGTGATCAGCCCGACCGAGGCCGCCGCCCGCTGCACGGAGCTGGCCGCGGCCATCCGGGCCGACGCGGACGGGCAGGCGCTGAGCTGGCGCGTGGCCGGCAGTGCGCTGGAGTACCACCCGGGCGCCGCCGGCCTGCCGACCACCCGCCTCGCCTGCACCCTGACCGCGCCGGCCGCGCTGGACCGGCCCGCCGAGGTCCGGTTCGTCCCGGGCACGGACAGCGGCCGCCTCGGCTGGAAGGAGATCACGGCTGCCGGCGACGGGCTTCGCCTCACCGCCTCGTCCGTCCCCGCCGAGAGCGTCAGCGCCGGGCTGAGCACCTATCCGCAGAGCCTGCTGGACCGCCCGCCGGCCACGCTCACCGCCGACCTTCGCACAGCTCCGAACAGCGGCGAGCCGGCCTCGACGACGGCCCGCACCGGCGCGGCACCGCCCGCTCCCGGCGGCTGGGTGCCCTTCCCCGGGCTCGAACGGTGGCTGAGCGCTCTGGTCGGCACCCGCGACCTCACCCTCCCGGTGGGCCTGCTCGCGGTAGCCCTCGCCCTGCTGCTCGGCGCCGGCCACGCCGCGCTGCCCGGCCACGCCAAACTCGCCGTGGCCGCCTGTCTGGCACAGCGGCGCGGCGGACTGCGGGCAGCGCTGGCCGTCGGGGCGACGGTGACCGTGACCCACACGGCGGGCGTCCTGCTCACCGGCCTCCTGCTCACGGCCTCGGTCGGCCTCGCGGGCGAGCGGCTACTGGGCTGGCTCGGCCTGCTCGGCGGGGTACTGATCACCGTGATCGGCGGTGGCCTGCTGTACCGCGCCGTGCGGGTTCTCCGTGGTGGAACGCCGCACCGCCACCACCCGCACGATCACGGGCATCACCACCACCATCACCCACACCGGCGGCGGCTCGGCGGCCTCGCCTCGCTGCTCGGGATCGGCCTGGCCGGCGGCCTGGTCCCCAGCCCCTCCGCCCTGGTCGTCCTGCTCGGCGCCGTCGCTCTCGGCCGCACCGCGTTCGGAGTGCTGTTGGTCATCGGATACGGCGCCGGCATGGCGCTCGCACTCGCCGCGGCGGGCGCCCTGCTCGCCGGCGGCAGCACCCGGCTGGCCGACCTGACCAGCCGCCGACTGCCGACCCTGCGCCGCCTCGCCCCGTACAGCTCCCTGCTCACGGCCGGCGTCGTCCTGACCGTCGGCCTCGGTCTCACCCTCCGCGGGCTCCCCGGCGTTCCCGACCTGTGAACCGTCGGGCCCGATGAAGCCGGCAGCTCACCGACCTCCGCGGCGACGGTGCCCCGTTCGGGACCTGCTCCGGCTGCGACGCCGGCGCCATCCGCGTACTGCCGACAACCGGACGAGACCGCGCCCCGGGTTCCCCGATCGGCCGTGGCCGGAGGGGAGGTCCGGCCACGGCGGGCGTACCGGTCAGGCGCCCGCTGCCACGGCCGTCAGCCAGGCGTTCCAGTCGCTCTCGTAGTTCAGCGAGGTGAGGAGGGAGCGCGCGGCGGTCCAGTTTCCGGAGCGGTAGTGACCGAGCACGGCGGCGACGTCATCCGGGTGCCGCTCGACCATGTAGCGGGCGGCGAGGTAGCCCCAGTTGTAGGTGCGGTTGACGTCGCTGTTGTCGTAGGTGGTGTCGAACAGTGCGCGCAGGGCGTAGGTGTGCTTGCCGGCCTCGGCTATCGCATTGGCGTAGGTGACGCCGCGGTAGGAGTAGGACACGTACTCCGCGAAACCCTCGCCCCACCACACCGTCGGAGTGGTCTGGCTCGCGTTGAAGTCGCCGTACAGGTCGAAGCGGCCGTCGAGGTAGTGGGTGTACTCGTGGTTGAGGTTCCAGATCTGCCAGCCGGGGCTCACGTCGGCGCGCTCGTAGCAGATGAACCGCGGCTGGTTGCCTGACTTCGAGGGGTTCCCCTCCAGGTACATGCCGCCGTTGTTGGTGTCGATGCCGTAGATCTTCCCCGCGTAGGCCTTGTAGTCGGCGCTCGAGTTGAAGACGTCGACCTCCAGGGTGGTGTTGTAGTCGTTCGCGACCGGACCCGGGTCCTTGACCAGGCCGTGGAAGTAGGCGTCCTGGTTGGCGAGGCTTGTGCAGGTCGCCGTCAGCTGGTCGGCGGTCATCTCCTGCGCCCGAATCCGCAGCGACGGACTGCAGGTGTGAACGACGGGCAGGATCCGCGACTCCAGCCCGCCGCCGGCGAGGGCCGCACCGGGACCGCCCTTGGCGTTGCCGTGGGCCGGACGCTGGCCCGGGTCCGCGAGGACCTGCTCCGGTGTGGGGGCGACCTGGGAGACCTGGGCGGCTTGGGCGGCCTGGAGGGGGGTGGCCGCGATGGCTGCGATCAGCAGTGTGGTGGCGATGGCACGCACGATTCACTCCTGGGGTGGGAGCGGACGTCCCGTCAACCACGGGACTACGTGGTAAAATGGCACACGTCACATTGCCTTTCAATAGCCCTCACAGAACGAATCGCCGGGCGCGGTCGGTGGAGTGAGCGGCAGGCCGGTGCCGGCCAGGGGTGACACCGGCCGGCACCGGCCATGCGGTGGAGGTGGAGGCGACCGGACCGAACACGTCGCCCTGGTCTCGCGGCACGGCCAGGTCCCGGATCGCCTCGCCGCCGTCGGCGAGCATCACCGCCGGATCACCGCGACGCGGGCACACCGTGGTCATCGACCCTGGAGGGCTTGCGACGTGATCGCTCTCGGGCCACGGGGCGCGCGCACTGAGCGGAAGCCAATCGGGCACTGGTAGGCACGGTTCGCCGGGCGACGCCGGGCGTTCGGTTCAACGAACGCCCGGCCGAGGATCGTGCTCCGGCCCCCACTCCCCTCGTGGTGGGGGCCGGAGCGAGCCTGAGTCGCGCCGACGAGAGGAAGCATGCCAACGGGGGCGGCCGGACGGCCATGCATTAGCCTCTGGGCCTAATAGTCAACAACGCGGCAGGTCAGGACGGCTGCGGGGAACCGGAGGAAGGTTCGTGATCGCACTGAGGTTCGGGGTCGCGGACCTCGCGAGGACCCGGTTCGTCATATCCCCGCTCGACCACCTGATGGCCGCCTCGGCCCGGTTGGGCGTTCACCAGGGCAGCGGGTCGCGAAGCGAGCGCTGGTGGCGGGACGTCCGCCGCCACGTGCCCCACCGGGCCGTGCGCTTCCTCGAGGTGGTCAACGCGAGCCCGATCGGCGTCCCCGACTTCATGGTGGCGGACCTCGACGCCGTCCGCCGGCAATTGACCGACGAGCTCGACACGCTCCTCTCCGTCCCGCAGCAGGCCGTGGAGGAGGGCGTCGCGATGTTCGGCAGCGGCCCGGAAGTCCCGGCCGCCCTGGCCCGGTTGCGCGAGGACGGCAGCCGTGGCCTGCGCGAGGTCAGCGACGGCGCCTGGGCGCTGTTCCGGTCCTGCCTCGCCCCGGACTGGCCCGACATCCGCCGCGCCCTGGAGGCCGACATCGCCGTCCGGGCCCGCACCGCCGCCCGCTCCGGGATCGGCGAAATGCTCGACTCGCTCCACCCGAAGGCCGTCTGGCGGGACGAGGGAGTACTGGAGTGCACCCTCGGCGAACTGGAGGGCTCCTTCGAACTCGGCGGCCGGGGCCTGGAACTGCGGCCCAACTACTTCGTCCAGCGGAGCATCAGCCTGCTGGCCGGGCCGGACCGCCAGAGCCTGCTGCTGCACCCGATCGCCGCCCCGACCGCCGAGCCTGCGACCCGGACACCGGCTGCCGACGGCCTCGCTGCTGTGCTCGGCCCCGCCCGCGCCCGCGTCCTGCGCGCCATCGCCGGCAGCGCCTGCTCCACCACCGAGCTCGCCCAGCGGCTCGGCGTCACCCCGCCCTCCGCCTCCGCCCATGCCGTCGCCCTGCGCACGGCCGGCCTGATCGCCACCCGCCGCGAGGGCAAGCAGGTCCGCCACACCCTCACCGACGTCGGCCACGACCTCCTCCTCGACAATCCGCCACCATCGCCCACGGCCTGAGCGTCAGTCAGCGGCAGCCATGAGCTGCAGTGGGCCCGGCGCGGGTAGTGCGACCGGCCCGGTGCGAAACGGACGGTTTCGCCGCCGTGCCGTGGCTACCCCGCGAGAACGCCCTGCTTCTCCAGCGCCTTGCGCAGTGCCCGCACGGCGTAGAAGGCGCGGCTCTTCACGGTGCCGGGCGGGACGCCGAGGTGCTCGGCCGCCTGGGCGACGCTGCATTCCAGGTAGTACATGAGACGGATGACGGTTCGCTGCTGCTCGTTCAGCTCCCGCAGGGCCTTCAGCACCGCATGGGTGGTGATGGTGGATTCCGTGCAGTCCCAGGACGCGTCCAGGTCCTCGACCGGCATGAGCTCCAGCGGCCGGTTCCGCCGGGCCCGATGGTGGTCGATGACGAGGTTCCTCGTCACCGTGTACAGCCATGGCCGAACGTGGTCGCCGCGGGTGCCCAGGAACCAGCCGTGCTTCCAGGCGCGGACCGCGGTCTCCTGGAGGATGTCCTCCGCCTTGTGCCGGTCGCCGTCGAGCAGCCGCGTGGCGTACCGGACGAGCAGCGGCCCGTACCGGTCGTAGACGTCCCGCACGAAGGCATCGCAGTCGGCGTCCGATGTGACGTGCCGGGGGTGCGCCCGAGACGGAGTGAGCGTGGTCCCCGCTTCGATGATCCCGTTCATGGGTGGTGCCCGTTCCTGTTCAAGTGTTCTGTGGCCTGCTCTCCCGCCTGCGCGGTCGAGTGGCTCAACACTCGTGGGGGCCCCTTGGCCGAACCTTGTCGTCTTCTTGTCGTGCTCCTCGGGGTCTTCCACCGCCCGCCCGCCCGGGCCGGGGGAGGCCGTCGGCGCGACGCGAGGTGAACCGCCGGGTGCCGGCCGGCGCCCTGGTGTCGTTCGACGCCCCGGCGGCACGGGTCCACCACGCACGCGCGGACGAGTGACCATGCGCTGAACCGCCCCGGACGGAGTCCTAGTGCGCAGGACCACCGCTGCGCGGAACCGGTAGGCGATGGCTTCCGACCACCCTCTCCGGCACGGTGGGCGTGGGGTCCGCGTCCATGTCCAGGGCGGTGAGCCGGTCGCGGACCTGCTGGGCGCTGTGACGCATGGCTCGCTCGTCGGCGTTCTCGAGGGCCGTGAGCCAGTCCGCTCGTGCGCCTTGCCGGTCGCCCTGGGCCAGCCGGGTGTCCCCGAGCCGCATCAGTGTGCCGATGGCGTTCCTGTGGTCGCCCAGTTCCTCGAACGCCCGCGTCGCCCGCTGGTAGGTGGCCACCGATTCCTCGTACCGGCCGAGCGCACGGAGGGTGTGGCCCACGATGTCCCACCCCTGGGCCAGCTGCCACGGCGCGTCCAGGCGCTGGAACAGGGCTATGCCCTCCTCGCTGTACTGAAGGCTCTTCTCCAGCTGCCCCAGGTTCGCCTGGAACCAGGCGAGTTCGAGAAGGCACTCGGCCAGCCACAACTCCTCACCGGTCTCCCGGGACAGCTCCAGCCCCCGCTCGGAGAAGGTCACGGCCTCCTGGATCCGGCCGGACAGGAACAGCGCGCACGCCATGACGTAGTGGGCTCGCGCCTGTTCGCCGGTCGCGCCGAGCTGCTCGAAGATCGTCGTGGCGCGTCGCAGGTGCTGCACGGCTTCTTCCTCGTGGCCGAGATAGCCGTGGATGCTGCCGAGATGGCGCAGGCAACGGCCCTCTTCGAGCCGGTTGCCCTGGCGCCGGGCCACGTCGAGGGCGGGGGTCAGCGCGGCGATGGCTTCGGGCCAGAACTCCTGGCGTTGGAGATGTTCCTTGAGCGACCAGGCCAGCCCGGTGGTGTGGTGGTCGAGCTCCTGGTTCACGGCGGAGTGGAGCAGACCGGTCAGTACCCGGTGCTCGGCGGTGAACCACCGGGTCGCCTGCTTGGCGTCGGTGAACTTCTCCGGGGCGACGCCCGGGTGGGGCGCCCCGAGGTCGAGTTCAGCCGTCGTGTCCTGCTTGAGGAGTTGGTTGGCCTCATAGGCGGTGAACATGTAGTGGTCCAGGACCCGCAGCGTGGCGTGGTGGCGTTCCCGGGCGGTGTCGTGGATCCGGGCGAGTTCGCCGCCGTAGGAGCGGAGGAGGTCGTGCAGGCTGTAGCGGCCGGGCAGGGGTTGTTCCACGAGGCAGGAACTGGTCAGGGCGGCGAGTGCGCGGCGGGTCTGGGCGAGGGGGAGGCCGACGAGTCCGGCGGCGGCGGGGGCCGTGATGTGGGGGCCGGGGTGCAGGGCCAGGAAGCGGAAGAGCCGGGCGGCGTGCTCGTCCAGGGACCGGTAGGACCAGGAGAAGACGGTGCGCACGTCGGTACTGCTGTCGAAGCCGGTGAACGCGTCGAGGTCGCCGTGGGTTTGCCGCAGGTCGTCGACCAGGGCCTGAAGGGGGAAGGACGGGTCGAGTTCGGCGCGGGCGGCGACCACGGCCATGGCCAGTGGGAGTCGTCCGCACAGACGGATGATCTCGGTTGTGGCGGTGGGCTCGGCGGCCAGTCTCTCGCTTCCCAGACGTCGTTCGAGGGCTTGGCGGGCCTCGGTCGGTGAGGGCAGCGGAAGCGTGAGGGGTTTGGCGCCGTCGCTGGTGATCAGGCCGGGTAGCTGGTTGCGGCTCGTGATCAGGGTGAGACAGCCTGCTCCCGCCGGGAGCAGGGGGCGTACCTGCTGCTCGTCACGGGCGTTGTCCAGGACCAGGAGGATCCGCCGGTCGGCGAGGAGGCTGCGGAAGAGCGTGCTGCGGCCCGGGGTGTCTTCCGGGATGCGCTGCGCGGGAACGCCGAGGGCCGTGAGGAAGCCGTGCAGGACGGCGCCGGGGTCCATGGCGGGTGCGTGGGGGTGGAATCCGCAGAGGTTGACGAAAAGCTGTCCGTCGGGGAAGGACGGGGCGATGCGGTGGGCGTGGTGGACGGCGAAGGTGGTCTTGCCGACACCGGGAGTGCCGCTGATGACGACGACGGAGGCAGTCGTCGGTCCGGGCCGGTCCGGTGCACCGCTCACCGCCGACAGCCACGCACCTTCGGCGGCCCGTCCCGCGAACACCGGGAGGCTCCCCGGTAGTTGAGCCGGACGTGCCAGGGGCGACGGCGTGGTTTCCTCCTCCACGGCCGGGGCGCGATGTGGGTCGGACCGGTCGGCCGCGTCGGCGGCCGGGCCGGCGGGCGCAGCTGCCTCGCCCTCGTCCGGCCCCCCGGACCTGGCCGGCCCGATCGGATCGCAGCCCTGCTCGGTGGCCCTGCCGGGGACGGATGCCGCGCCGAATCCGTTCAGCGCACCGGCTGACTGGAGGGGTGGCAGGTCGTGGTGGAGGATGCCCTGGTGCAGGGCGCGCAGGGACGGGCCGGGTTCGAGGCCGAGTTCCTCGGCGAGGAGCCGGCGCAGTTCGGTGTAGCGCTGAAGCGCTTCGGGGTGCCGGCCGGCGAGGTACAGGGCACGCAGCAGCAGGGCCCAGCCGGTTTCCCGCAGGGGGTGTTCCGTGGTCAACTCCTGCGCCGCGTCCAGGGCTTCGGTGATCCGCCCTTGCATGAGCAGTGCGGTGGTGCGGATCTCGCGTGCGGTCTGCCGCAGTTCTTCCAGACGGGCCGTCTCGTGGGTGGCGAAGAGGTGGTGTGCCGCGTCGGCGAACGCGGGGCCGCGCCACAGCTCCAGGGCGTGTCTGGCCTCTTCGACGACGCGTTCGGGCCGGCCCTGGTCCATGAACAGGAGCGCCTGGGCGAGGGACCGCTCGAAGCGTACGGTGTCACGGCTCTCGGGCGGCACCCGCAGGGCGTAGCCCAGAGGCTCGGTGACCAGCAATTCGAAAGTGCCGTGCCGACGCAGGTGCTGGGGTTCCAGGACCGCGCGCAGCTTGCTGACGTGGGCGTGCAGGGAGTTCATCGCTCCGCCCGGGGTCCGTCCCGGCTGCTGCGGCCACAGTTCCTCGCACAGCGTCTGGGGCGCGACCGCCCGGCCGTCGGCGAGCAGCAGGCGGATCAGCAGCAGCCGCTGCCTGCGCCGACCCGGATCGAGTACCGCGCCCGCCCGCCGTACCACCAGCGGACCCAGCAGCCCGAAGTCGAGCCCCTGCCCCACAGCTGTCATCGCATCCACCCGGAATCCCGCTCGACGCGCCACCATCGGGGGCACACCCATGACCATGGCCCGCGGACATGTGCCGACCGCTCCCGCGGTGACGGAAACCGGGCGCCGACCCACCCGGACCTCCGCGCGATCTTCGCCGCGGTGAGCTGTCCGCCGGGACAAGGGGGTGGCCGGTGCGGGTGTCCGGAGCGGTGAGGACCTCGTCGTCCGCTGCCCGCATACCGGACAGGATGCTAGCAGGAGGCATTCGCGATGACGTCGCAGGTGGCTCCGTGCGGCGAGAAAACCCTGCGCCGGACAGCGGCCCGCCCGCCCGCGACGCGGTGTGAACCGGCGTGAGGCCCCTGCCGTTGGGTGACCGAACGGTCGTCGTCACGAGTAGGGAAAAGTCATGGTCACCGTCGAAGGAACGAGCACCGCACGGTTCGAACCGGTCCGAGCGGCGCTGGCAGCGCACCTGGATTCCGGCGAGGAGCTGGGGGCGTCGATCGCCGTCGACGTCGACGGAGTCATGGAAGTCGATCTGTGGGGTGGGCACACCGACGCGGCGCGGACCGTTCGGTGGCGCCGGGACACGTTGGTCAGCCTGTGGTCGACCACCAAGACCCTCAGCAGTCTGGCAGCCCTCGTCCTCGTCGACCGGGGCGCACTCGATCTTCACCGCCCGGTCGCGCACTACTGGCCCGAGTTCGCCGCCCAGGGCAAGCAGGACATCGAGGTGCGGCATGTCCTGGCCCACACCTCGGGGCTCTCGGGCTGGCAGCAGCCCTTCACCATGGACGACCTGTACGACTGGCCGACCGCGAGCGCCCGGCTGGCCGCGCAGGCACCCTGGTGGGAGCCGGGCAGTGCCTCGGGCTACCACGTGCAGACACAGGGGCAGCTGATCGGAGAGCTCGTCCGGCGGGTCAGCGGCCGGACCCTGACCGAGTTCGTCGACACCGAGATCGCCAAGCCGTCACAGGCCGACGTCCAGATCGGTGCGCGGCAGGCCGACTGGCCGCGTATCGCCGAACTGGTGGCCCCGTCGCAGCTCTCCGGGATACCCGACGGCCTGGATCCCGAGGGGATCTTCACCAGGACGCTGCTCGGCAGCCCCGCCCGGGACGAGCACGTCGACACCCCGCAGTGGCGCCGCGCCGAACTCGGAGCCGTCAACGGACACGGCAACGCACGGGGTATGGCCCGCGCCCTCTCCGTGATCTCCCGACGCGGCCAGGTGAACGGCCGCCGGCTCCTCTCCGCGGACACGGTGGACAAGGTCCTCGACGTGCAGTCCGACGGAGTCGACCTGTTTCTGGGTGTTCCCGTGCGCTGGGGCATCGGCTTCGCGCTCGCCGACCCGAGGACGATGCCGCACATGCCCACCGGGAGGGTCTGCTTCTGGGTCGGCCGGGGCGGATCGATCGTCATGATGGACCTTGACCGGCGCGTCACGTTCTCGTACACGATGAACCGCCTGGGCGACGGCATCCTCGGCTCGGAGCGCACCCACAGCTACCTGAGGCAGGTCTACGAGGTCCTGGACGCCACGGACTGAGCGCGGACCGAGCACGGGCCGAGGGCTGGCCGGTCCGCCCTGGAGGACGCTTCGAGAACCGCGTCCTGCCCGCGACCAGGGGCTCGATCACATCGGGAGGCGGCCCGGACGTCGCCGCCCCGCACCACCGTGCGACGCCCGCGAGGGAACAACGCCGATCTCGGGGTGAACCGAGTCGGTCCTACGGTCGTAGGACAGGACGCAGGACACCCCACCCCGGCGGCCGGGGCCGGTGGTGCTCCAGGCCCAGGTGGGGCCGTGGCCGGACAGCCGCCCTTCTAGCCGTCGCGACGCGTCACCCCACCCCTCGCCGATCCGCGCCGGCCACTCGACGCGGACCGAACCCACCAACTCAGTTGTCGACAAAGAAACTCGGTGCTTCGTCTCTCGAACGCACCGGCCCCATTTCGCCGGGCCCGGTCAGGGCCGACGGCCAAGGAAGAAGGACGTTCACGCATGCGCACCACCCATCTCAGCCGCCGATCCGCCCTGCTCGGTGTCACAGCGGCCGTAGGGCTGTCCGTGGCCGCCGTCACCCTGCCCGGTGCGGCGGCCGGTGCGGCGCCCGTCCGCCCGGAACGACCGACGATCGTGCTGGAGCACGGGGCGTTCGCCGACGGCGCGAGCTGGGACGGTGTCGTCACGCGGCTGCAGCGTGCGGGCTACCCCGTGGTGTCCGCCGCCAACCCGCTGCGCGGTCCGGCGACCGATGCCGCCTACCTGCGCAGCGTCGTCGACCACATCGACGGGCCCGTGGTCCTGGTCGGCCACTCCTACGGCGGCACCGTGATCAGCCAGGCCGCCGCGGGCCTGGAGGGCAAGGTGAAGGCGCTGGTCTACATCGCCGCGTTCCTGCCCGACACCGGCGAGAGCTCGCTCGGGCTGACGGACAAGTTCCCCGGCAGCACCCTCGGCCAGGCGATCGAGTCCGTCAACCACACACTGCCGGACGGCAGCCAGGGCGCAGACGTGTACATCAAGGCGGAGAAGTTCCGCGGCCAGTTCGCCGCGGACGTACCGGCGGGCAAGGCCAGGCTCATGGCGGCAGGACAGCGTCCGATCGCCGCCGCCGCACTGGAGGAGAAGTCCACGCAGGCCGCCTGGAAGACGATCCCCTCCTGGTCCCTGGTCACCACCGAGGACCTCAACATCCCCGTGGCCGCCCAGCGTTACATGTCCGCCCGTGCCGGGGCCCGCACCACGGTCATCAACGCGTCGCACGCGGTGCCGGTGTCCCGCCCCGACGCCGTCACCCACATCGTGGAGGACGCCGCCCGAACCGTCCGCTGACCCCACCTCAGACCTCCTCCTCTCACCACACCCCGCACCGAAAGGCAGCAGCCACCATGGCGTTCATCACCGTCGGCCAGGAGAACACCACCGACATCGAGCTGTACTACGAGGACCACGGCACCGGACAGCCGGTCGTGCTGATCCACGGCTACCCGCTCGACGGCCACTCCTGGGAGAAGCAGTCCGCCGCCCTGCTCAAGGCCGGCTACCGCGTCATCACCTACGACCGGCGTGGCTTCGGCCGCTCCAGCCAGCCCACCACCGGCTACGACTACGACACCTTCGCCGCCGACCTCGACACCGTCCTGACCACCCTCGACCTCACCGACGCCGTACTCGTCGGCTTCTCGATGGGCACCGGCGAAGTCGGCCGCTACCTGGGCACCTACGGCTCCGCACGCATCGCCAGGGCCGCCTTCCTCGCCTCCCTGGAGCCGTTCCTGCTCAAGACCGACGACAACCCCAACGGCGTGGACGGTGCCGTCTTCGAGGGCATCGAGCAGGCCGTCACCACCGACCGCTACGCCTACTTCACCGCCTTCTACCAGGACTTCTACAACCTCGACGAGAACCTCGGCACCCGCATCAGCGAGGACGCCGTCCGCAACGGCTGGAACGTCGCCGCCGGCGCCTCCTGGTATGCCTCCCTGGCATGCGTGGCGACCTGGACCACCGACTTCCGCGCCGACATCGCCAAGATCGACGTCCCCGCGCTGATCCTGCACGGCACCGCCGACCGCATCCTGCCCATCGAGGCCACCGGTGACCTCTTCCACCAGGCCCTCCCGCAGGCCGACTACGTCGTCGTAGACGGCGCCCCGCACGGCCTGCTGTGGACCCACGCCCAGGAAGTCACCGACGCCCTGCTGGCCTTCCTCGCCAAGTAGCCGCCTGTGCGCCCGTTCCCGCCGCTCCATCCTGGCGGGAACGGGCTGGAAACCGCCTTCGGCCTCACGTCCCAAGCCGCTTGGTGACTGTCGCTAAGCCGGGCCGTCGGCTCGGGCAGCGGGTTGCTGCTCACCCCTCCGCTCCCGCATCGCGGAATGCCGGCCGCCCCCACCACCTGACAGTGAGGACCCCCATGACCTCGAAAACCTCCACCAAGCCCTCCAACGAACACAGCAGCCGGCCGCTGCTGCATCAGAACGGCGGCGAGATCCAGCGCTTCGGTACCGTCAAGCAGCTCCCGCTGGGTCTCTCCTACGATGCCCGGATGTACTCCTGCCAGCGACTGAACCAGGTCCTGGCGGACACCCAGATCCTTTACTCGCTCTACAAGAAGCACCACTGGACGGTGCGCGGCGTGACCTTCTTCCAGCTGCACCAGCTGTTCGACGAGCACGCGGCGGAGCAGCTGGCACTGGTGGACGCGCTGGCCGAACGAGTCCAGAGCCTCGGAGGAGTGGCCGTCGGGGATCCGCGGCACGTCGCCGAACTGACCTCCGTGCCCCGTCCGCCGGACGGCGTCGAGGAGGTTCCGGCGATGCTCGCACGGCTGCTGAAGGCGCACGAATCGATCCTTGTCGATGCGCACGACGCGGCCGCCCGGGCCGCCGAACTCGGTGACGACGGGACCAACGACCTGTTGGTCTCCCAGGTCATCCGCACCGGCGAGGCCCAGGTCTGGTTCCTGGCGGGCCATCTGGCCGACACCCCTCTGATCCGGGCCTGACCCGCAGGTCATCCGTGCGGTGCTCCCGGCTCGACGCGGGAGCACCGCACTTTCCGTCCCCTCCCCCCGTCAGGGAGGACCGTGGCCGCTGCCATCACGGTGGAGCTGCCCTGCCGGCAGCTCGCGGTTCCCGCCTGCGCTGTGGTGGGTCGATGGGCCGATTGGCCCGGGGCTAGATCTGTTCTGCCGCCCATTCGGCCCACTCTCGGCGCATGGCGTTGAAGCGGAGCCCGTACTCAAGGGCGATCCGGCCGTGCGCGGACAGGTTGTCGTCGTCCCAGTCGACGGACTCCTGGACGGCTCGCAGCCGGTCGTGGCCCTGTGCGGAGATGTCGGCCAGCCATCGCAGGTACTGCCGGGCCTGGTCGGTGGTGAGGACGCCGAGGAAGAAGACGCGCAGCAGGAGGTCGCTGCGGGCGTGCAGCACCGGTGTGGTCTCGGTGAGCCAGTGCCGGAGCTCGGCCAGTCCCGTGTCGGTCAGCGTGTACTCCTTGCGGCCGCGCGGACCCTGGGCCGCGACCGTGATCAGCCCGCTCTCGGCCAGCCTGGCCAGCTCGGTGTAGACCTGGCTCTGGGTGGCGGGCCAGGCGTTGGCGAGCGATGTGTCGAACAGCTTCAGCAGGTCGTATCCGCTGGCGGGGCCGTCCGAGAGGAGTCCCAGCAGTGCGTGTCGAAGGCTCATGCCCTCCAG
Source organism: Kitasatospora sp. NPDC050463 (assembly GCF_040655255.1). Classification (NCBI taxonomy): domain Bacteria; kingdom Bacillati; phylum Actinomycetota; class Actinomycetes; order Kitasatosporales; family Streptomycetaceae; genus Kitasatospora; species Kitasatospora sp. NPDC050463. Next base: position 25,065 of record NZ_JBFAJO010000004.1, on the reverse strand, counting down.
CTTACATTCCAGTATTGACACGTCGATTATGACATTCTAGTTTTGACATGTCAGTTAGCGACGCCAACGGGGGGAACCACACCATGACCTACGTCCTCACCTTCCTGCCCTGGATCGTCTACGCGGTACTGCCGTCCGCCCACTGGCAGTGGGCGGCGCTCGCCGGTCTGCTCGTGGCGGTCGGGGTGATCGTCAAGCAGCGTGCCGCCGGGTGCCGCCCGGACGCGCTGATCATCGAGTACGGTTCTGCCCTCTTCTTCGCCGCCCTCGCGGCCCTGGCCTTCACCGACCCCGACTCGGCCCTGCACCCCTACTCAGCAGCCGTCTCCTCCGGCGTGCTCACCCTGATCGCCGGGGCCTCGCTGGCACTCGGCCGGCCGTTCACCCTCGGCATCGCCAAGCAGTCCACGCCGCCGGAGATCTGGGCCCAGCCGGTATTCGTCCGCACCAACACCGTCATCACCGCCGCCTGGACGCTCGCCTTCGCGGCGACCGCCGCCGTCCTGGCCGTGCTGGCCCACGCCGGCCAGGGCCACTCCACCGCCGCCACCCTCGTCCAGATCGCCGGCTTCGTCGTGCCGATGTTGTTCACCAAGCGGTACGTCGCCGACGTCCAGGCCCGGGCCGGCCAGAAGTAGACCGTCACCCGGTAGCCGTCCGACCCCGAGCATCCGGTCCCCGCCCGGCGGGCGCGCCCCAACGCCCTCCACGCCGGGGACGGCGGCGCGCGCGAGAGGCGAGGGGCCGGCGCAGATCGACGCCAACGACGGGGCCGCGGGGCACGACCTACCGCAGCGCGGTCGCCAGCGACCGGGTCAGGACGCAGGTGAAGCCGATGCCCCACTCGTCGCTGTCGTCGCAGCGCGACTCCCGGTCGCAGAAGGCCTCCACCAGACGATCCAGCGGGACTACCGTGAGGTCCGCAGAACCCGGTTGCGCGATGTGGTGCACCTCGATCGAGCCGTCACGGACGAACCGGATCAACGGAGCGAGCTCCGCCTCCACGTAGGCCCGCCGCTCATCGCCCGCCAGCTCCGGCGGCAGGTCGGCGAAGATACCGAACGGGCCGGTCAGCCAGCCGCTGGCCTCCAGGGCACAGAGCCGGACGGCCTCCTCGGCCTCGGTGAGCACTTCCCGGACCAGGGCGTCCGGTCCGCCGGACGGGTACGCCCGGGCCTCCCAGCGGGCCCGACCCTCGCCGGACGCCCGCACGGTCAGCACCGTCTCGCCGACCGGCCCGTGGAGCCACGTCGCCGCGTCGGCCACCACCTGCTCCAACTCCCGCCCGGACACGGCCGGATCGTCGTCCGCCAGCGACATCGGCCGGCCGCGACAGACCGTCAACCACCCGGCCCCGACCAGCCGCAGGGTCGCCGCAGCCAGCTCGGGCACCCGCGCCCGCTGCTCCTGGACAGTCGCACCGCGCAGCGCCGGAACGTCCGGCGAGCCCGACCAGCGCAGTACCGCCGCGATGTGCTGCGGGGTGCCCGCAAGCCGGTGTCCCGCGACCGCGCGGCGCATCAGCACCTGCTCGGTGACGGTCAGGTCGTCCCAGTTCTCCATGGCCCGTGATCTTCGCACGACCCAGAAGTTGAGCTGCCGGCCTTTTGCGCCCTGAGGACTCCGGTGGGCTGGAGCACTACTGCTGGTCGAGGCTGGCCTGGAACCCGCCGCAGCGCAGCCGGTAGCGCACCGTCGGCAAGCGGGGCCGCAGTCTTCTGTTATGGGTTCGGAACCCATCTCCTGGGAGACGTTCGTCCTGAATGCGAGGTCATGCGGCTGGTCAGGCTGAGTCGGCTCACGGGCAGGTCCGCCCGGCGGCTTCCCGCGCCGGGCACAACCGTGCAGGGGTGGCCGTCGGGACGGTTGGCCACCCGGATCGGGCTGACCGGATCGTGGTCGCCGTCCTCAGCCCGGAGCGACGACCACTGGCCGGTCTCGACGGGGTGATCCTGTCACGGGTCCTTTCGCGGCGCGGGATTCGGCAGGTTCCGTACCTGCTCGTCGTACTCGGACAGCAGCTGCTTCAGCTGGTCGAGGGACTCGGCGGGGATGTCGGTGGGTGCGGTCTCGACCACGTAGCGGGCGGCTGCGGCCAGGGCAGCCAGCTCGTAGGCGTGAAAGGTGCCTCGCAGCACCATGGGCCGCACCCGCTCCAGGTGCATCACGTCGCCTTGGACCGGACGTAGTCGGTGACCTGCTCCAGCTCGGCCTTGAACTGGTCGTAGTCCTCCTGCATGCCGTTGATGTAGGCACTCCAGCCGAGGCTGGCCTTGGCGTAGTGGACGGCCTCCTGGATCTCCTCGTCCGTCGCTCCGAAGAGCTTCGCGGCCTCGGTGTGGAACAGGCTGCAGTAGTGGCACTTGGTCTCCGAGTGCAGCCCGACGCCTATCAGTTCCTTGTACTTGTTCGGGATCAGCGTCTCCCCAAGCTCGATCCGCTTGAAGATCTCCCACTCCGGGCCCAGCAGCTCGGTGGGAATCCTGCTGAAGAAGTGCGGGACGAGACCCAGTGTGTCCTTGATATCGGCCTCGATCTCCGCGCGGTTGACCGCGGCGGCCATGACGGCACCCTCCGTTCCGGGCTCCGCATGCCCGGCCGGCCCAGCCTGCGCGGACCGCGGGCTGCCGGAAGCCGAACCCTGCCGTGTCCGCTCTACCGCCCTGCGTGAGATGCCCGGCTTGCGACCCTCCCGGCGGCCACGGACGACGACGGCATCGTGCCCTGTTCCCAGCTTGTCAGTCCCGGCGGTCGGTCACCACCGCGCCGCGTCACCGCGCTGAACAGAGCTGAGCTGAGAGCACTGGCCCGGACGCGCATCGTGACCGCGCATGCCCGGGATCCGGCCACGTCGACCCGCATGATGCGCGTAGCCGCCATCCCGGAGGCCCGGGCCGGGCCGGGGCACTGCGCCGGCCGGAGCCGGCCGCCGCGCTCGGTGCCCCGCGCCCCCGGGGTTGTCGCGGTGGTCGACACCGCCACCGCCGACGAGTGGTTGTGAAGGACGTCCGCTTCAGGCATTGAACACGGCATTGCGGCGCAGCTGTTCCGCGCACCACCGGAAGTGCCAGTCGCCGTCGTCCAGGCCGAAGAGGTCGTAGGTGGTGAGGGCGTACGCGGCCTGATAGGCGGTGAGGGTAGCCGGCGCGTACCCGAGCTCGTGGGCGAAGAGCCCGGTGAGTTCCGCGGTGTGCTCCTCGGCGTACGGACCGTACATGTCCCAGATGGCAGCGGTGACGGCGGCCTCGAAGGCCGGGTCGCCTGCGGTCGTGTAGAAGCCGAAGTCGAGCACCGCGACCGGCCTGCCGGCCGCGTCGAGGTGGATGTTGGGCGGGACGAGGTCGCCGTGGATCGCGGTCACCGGGGCGTCGGGGAGCGAGCGCAGTGCCTTCTGCGTGCGTTCGACTCCCGCGTTGAAGTCCGGCACGTGGGCGGCCAAGGCGGCACCGTGCCGGGCTGCGGCGCGGGTGACCAGGGCTGCGAGCGCGTTGCGGAAGCGGTCGTGATCCCGCCACAGCGGACGGTCGTCGCCCTGGACGGTCAACTGGCGCATGGCGTCGGTTCCGGGCACGGAGGACAGGCCACGCAGGACGGCAAGTAGCACTTCACGGTGCTGGGTTGGCACTTCGCGACCATGGTCCGGGTGGGCGGAGTCGACGTGCATCGAGACGCCGGGCAACTCGCGCTCGTACGTCAGCAGGACGCCCTCGTGGTCCTCGATGTCGAAGATCTCCGGTGTGGAGAACGGCAGAGGGTGCCGCGCGATGTCCGCGTACACCTGGCGGGTGAGACCGAGATCGGCTGGCGGCCGACCGCTCCACACCTTGGCGACCCGGCCCCCGCCCAGCCCGTAGACCACACCCTCGACACCGGCGCCGATACGGCGGACACCCGTGTGCCCGCGGCCCGCGAAGTGCACAAGCCATGGGTCGGAGAGCGGGGCTTCCGCGTTCGGGATGTTCTCCATCCTCGTATTAGACCAGCAGCCGCAGCGACCTCTCCGGGCTTTTCATCCCCGACTCGGTGTCAGGTGGTTGAGGTCGATCATCGCGAGGAGGATCAGAACCGGTCACCCGGCCGGGACGTTCCAGACCAGCCGGTCGGTGGTGGCACCCCCGCCGACCGGCTGGTGCGAGCCGTGAGCGGCGACCCGTGGAGCCGCCCGACCGCGCGCAGACCGGGGCCGCCGCCGTGGTGGGCGCCGCGGCCCCGGAGGTCAACCGGACAGGTGAGTTGACGATGCGTCAGATCAGTCGTCGTCGCCCAAAGCCTCGTTCAGCAGGACCCCGCCGACGAGTCCGGCCGCGCCCGCGCCGATCATCGCACCTGTGCCGAACCGGCGGCCGCCGCCCTGCCCGTGGTCCGGCTGGTACCCGTAGTCGTGCTGAGGAGCCTGCTGCTGGTACCCCTGCTGCTGCGGGTAACCCTGCTGGGGATAGCCGGCCGGCGGGTAGTCCTGCTGCTGCGCGGGCGGGTAGAACGGCGGCTGCGTGGTCTGCACCCGCTGCGCGCACCCGCCGCAGGCCTGGATCTGTCGCGGTACGCCCCACTGCGGGTACCACAGCACGGTTGCCACACCGGCTCCGTGGTTGGCGTCGAAGAAGCACGTCATGGAAGAACTCCCTGGTGAATGCGGTACCGCGGCCTTCGCCGTCGATACCTTCCGGTTGGAATCGAAGGCCGCCGGTGCAACCCGCACGACCGGCGGAGCGGAAGGAACTGCGGCGGGTGCCGGCAGTGGGGCGGGCGTGGCTTCCTGCAGCACGGACACCCCGTAGTCCCGCGCGATACCGGCGAGCCCGGCGACGTAGCCCTGTCCGACGGCCCGGAACTTCCAGTCCGCACCGTGCCGATAGAGCTCGCCGAAGACCATCGCGGTCTCGGTCGCCCCGGCGTCCGCGTCCAGGTCGTACCGGGCCAACTCGGCTCCCGTCCCGTCGTCGACCACGCGGATGTGAGCGGCGCGGACCTGCCCGAAATGCTGGCCCCGCTGCCTGGCCTCGTAGATCGCCACGGTGAAGACGATCTTCTCGACGGTGGCCGGCACCCGCTCCAGGTCGACCAGGACCTGTTCGCTGTCGGGGCTGCTCGCAGCGCCCGTGTGCCGTACGGAGTCGTCCGGGCTGGCGAGGTTGTTGAAGAAGACGAAGTGCTGGTCGGAGACGACCTGGCCCGATCCGTCGCACATCAGGGCGCTGGCGTCGAGGTCGTACCCGCCGCTGCCGACCTGCCAGCCGAGCCCCACCCGTACGGCCGTGGCACCCGGAGCCTTCTTGCTCAGCGACAGGTTGCCGCCCTTGCGCAGGGTCTCACTCATGGAACTTCCTCTCCTACGATCGGGCAACGGACGGATCCGCTGGTCCTCACCGGACGAATCTCGCGGGCTTGGTGGCGGTGTTGAGCAGGTGCTCCAGTGGCCCGCGCCGGAAGAAGCGAGACCAGATCGCGGCGAACAGGACGGCCCCGACGATGAATCCGAGCAGTGGTGTGCTGGAAGCGGCGGTGTCTCCGATCGGCGCACCCAGCATCATGGACACCACGAAGTGCCCGACGTAGGCCGTCAGCGACATGGTGCCCACGGCGATCACCGGAGTCAGCAGCCGCCGCAGCCAGGGCAGTTGGGTCATCGCTACCGTCGCGGCCACCAGGACAGTGATGGCGACACCCAGACTGCCGAGCATGTCGAAGGTGGTGCCGCTGTGCGGCCGGGCCAGCAGCAGCTCCCACCCCGCTCCACCGGGGGCCGGCGACGACTTGTCGCCGACGCCGGATTCGACGGCCGCCGACGTGGCCTTCTCGGCGGCACGGCCCCAGGGCTCCTGGGCGACCGCTCGAAGGCCGTCGAACAGCCGCGTCAGCAGCCAGGGCGTACCGTACCCGACCGTGATGAGCGCGGCGCCGAGCGCGGCCAGTCGCCGCTGCACCGTGACGGCGGACAGGTCCAGGCGGCCCAGCGCCATGCCGGTGACCACGTACGTCATCCAGGTGATGGTCGGGTAGAAGCCGGTCAGCAGGATGTCGAGTACGCCCACGTCGCTGAGCTTCTTGAGCGGGTCGTACGCGTTGAGGGTCTCCTCCAACTGCCCGCTCACCAGCGCCCGCAGAGCGTCCTGCGCCAGCGGTGTGACGACCGCGAGCCCGGCCGCGACGACCGCGAGCGTCCCGGCCCGCAGCCGCAGCAGGGGCAGCGCCAGCAGGAAGTACACGCCGTAGTAGGCGAGGATCACCACGGACCCGGCGCCGGCCGCCGCCAACGCGGTACCCAGCGCCACCAGGACCACGGCGCGGATCACGATCCGGGCCCTCGCCTGACGGCCCGCCAGGCCGGTCTTCGGCTCCCGGCGCCCGGCGATCAGCATCAGGGAGAACCCGGCGAGAGTGGCGAAGAGCACCGACGACCGGCCCTCCGCGAGCCCCAGCAGCCAGCCTTCGACACCGCTCGCGGAGGCCGGCGGGGGGCCGAGGTGCACGGCGTACATGCCGAACACGGCCAGCGCGCGGGCCAGGTCCACTCCGACCAGCCGTCCCACCGACGAACCGGGGCCGACCGGCACGGTGGGATCGGACGGGAGGCCGGTCTGCGGCGGTGACGTTCCCTGCGGGGAATCGGTCTGGTTCATGAGGAGAATCTCGCCGAACCGTGGCCGTGCCCACCATCCGGCAGGCGTCGGTATCGGCCCCGCCGGTCGGCCAGCCGGCCCCGGCCGACCGGCGGACCACCGCCCGCCCGGCCGGGCCGGCAGTTGGCGGAACCGGTTGGGCACGGGGTGCCGTGGTGCGGATGCCGAAAGCACCTCCCGGTGACCGCCGCGTCGCCGACCGTCCCGATGGTCGGCGACGCGGGCCGTCACCCTGACGGATCGTCACATCGCGGTCAGGCGGGTACGGGCTCGCGGTCGGCGCACCAGCTCCCGCTGATGGGCGAGGGCCCTGTGGCAGAGCCCGCGAAGTCGTTCACTTCCCGGGGACAAGGCTCTGCTCGGCCCAGATGGTCTTTCCGGCCGGCGTGTGACGGGTGCCCCAGCGTTGGGCCATCTGGGCGACGAGCATCAGGCCTCGGCCACCCTCGTCGAAGACGCGCGCGCGACGCAGGTGCGGAGCGGTGCCGCTGCTGTCGGACACCTCGCAGATCAGCGTGCGGTCCTGGATCAAGCGCAGGATGATCGGGGGAGCCCCGTAGCGGATCGCGTTGGTGACGAGTTCGCTGACGATCAGCTCGGTGGCGTAGGTCAAGTGCGCCAGTCCCCATGCGGACAGGCGTTCGGCAGCGTCCTTACGGGCCTGGGTGACCGCGATCGAATCGGATGGGACAGACCACGTGGCGACACGTCCAGCGTCCAGCGCCCGGGTGCGTGCGAGCAGGAGGGCGACGTCGTCCTGCGCCCGGCCGTTGATCAGCTCACCCAGGACGGCGTCGCAGATGCCGTCCAGCGACGCGTCGGCATCGCCGAGAAGCTCGCACAACTGCGCCAACCCCTCGTCGACGTCGCGCTCTCTGGTTTCGATCAAGCCGTCGGAATACAGGGCCAGCAGGCTGTGCTCCGGCAGTTTCACGACGGTCGCCTCGAAGGGCAGGCCGCCGATGCCGAGCGGCGGGCCGACCGAGATCGGCAACGCCGTGGCGGTGCCGGCCGGCGGCGCGATGACCGGGGGTGGATGTCCGGCGCTGGCGGCGGTGAGCGTGCGTGACAGCGGGTCGTACACGGTGTAGCAGCAGGTGGCGCCGGCCTCGCTGCCGGGCTGATCGGCCTCGACCTCGGCGGACAGGCGGACGACCAGGTCGTCGAGATGAGTCAGAAGCTCATCGGGAGGCAGGTCGACGTCGGCCAAGGTGCGCACCGCGGTGCGCAGGCGTCCCATCGTCGCCGCGGCATGAATGCCGTGGCCGACGACGTCGCCGACGACCAGCGCGACGCGGGCTCCGGACAGCGGGATCACGTCGAACCAGTCGCCCCCGAGTCCCGACCGCGTCCGCGCCGGGAGATAGCGGGTGGCAACCTCGACCGCGTTCTGTTCCGGCATACGCTGCGGCAGGAGGCTGCGTTGCAGGGAAAGGGCGGTGTCGCGTTCGCGCGTGAATCTGCGGGCGTTGTCGATCGCCACGGCCGCTCTGGCGGTCAGTTCCTCGGCGAGAAGCAGGTCGTCGTGATCGAAGCGCTCCATCCGGTCCGGACGGCTGCGACGGTAGAACACCGCCACTCCCAAAGTCGCCCCTCGGGCGCGCAGAGGCACCGCCATCATCGAGTGGTAGCCCTGCTCACGGATCCGTGAGGCACGTACCGCGTCGGCGCGCATCCACTGGATGAATTCGGTGTCCTCGGCGTTGCTGAGGACACCCGCCCCAGTGGCGAGGGCACGCGCGGGCGGTGTGAAATCCGGATAGCTGTCCGCCACGCCGATGTCGAGCACGGTCTTCAGGCGAGGGCTGCTGCCGGGGGCGAAACGGTGCGCGACCCGTCGCAAGGTCACGGTGCCGTGCAAGGGCTCCTCACCCAGTTCGGCATCCGTCTCCAAAGCGGTGAGCAGGTCGACGCTCGCGAAGTCCGCCAACTCCGGAACCGTCACCTCCATCAGTTCCCGCGCGGTCTGCGCGAGGTCAAGCGTGCTGCCGATGCGGCTGGCGGCCTCGTTGAGCAGGAGGAGGCGTTTGCGTGCGTAATGCTGCTCGGTAATGTCGTGGGCGACGAGCGCGACCCCGCGCACCCGCCCGCCCGGTTCTCTCAGCGGTACGAAATCGACAGACCACGCGTGGACACGTCGCTGGCCCCCAGTGCGCTGGAAGCTCTCCAGGTGGCTCGGCTCACCGCTGTCGACCGCATTGCGCAACCCGTCGGCCAAATCCCCCGTCTGCGGCTGCGTGGTGATGTCCTGGACGTGAAGGCCCCGGATGGCATCGTCCGACAAGCCGACGACGGGCACCATGGCCTGGTTCGAGCGGCGGTAGCCGAGGTCTGCGTCGTAGATCGAGATGGAACAGCCGGGCAGCTGGTCGAAGGCCCAGCGCACCAGGTCGTCGTCCTCGCGCCGCGGCTGCCGACCGCCCAACGGGCAGACGACGCGCCAGGTGTCCGGTCCGCATCCCGGCGCGTTGTGGTGCGCGACGGCGGTCACTTCCACACGTTGGCCGTCACGGTGCCGCAGCGCGAACTCGCCACTCCACCGTTGCCGACCGGCGACCACCGCGCGCACCTCCGCCGACGAGACGGACTCGGCCAGCAGCAGCACGGCGGGCCGTCCCAGGACCTCTGAGGCCGAGTAGCCGAGCAGACTCTGCGCACCCTCGCTCCAGCGCGTGACACACCCTCGGGCGTCGACGATGCACTCCGCCGTGCCCGCGCTGTCCGCGACCTGCCGGGGCGACCCGCCACCGGGGGAAGCTTCACCTCGTTCGTCCACCAGCAGACCGCCCTATGACGTAATCGACGATAAGCTGACAAAAGCGTTGCATATATCCCTCGCGTGAACCATTCCGAGGCCGCGATCGCCTGCACGGCCGAACGGGTGATCTCCCCGGGCGAAGCTCGCCCCCCAACAGCGGGAAATGTCTGCTGTGGACCTACCGGGCCCACGTCACACGCCCTCTTCGTGGTACCGAACCCGGTACCCGCGGTCATCGCGGACACCGCCCCGGCTGGACGACATCTCTCGACCACGTCAAGGCGCCGTGGGCCTACGGAATCACCGCGAGCAGGCCTCATGTCGGGACAGCCCTGAACGAGGCGGGCGGCGTCTTCGAGGGCTCGCCGCCCCTACCGACGCCGCCCGCTGCGCGCGGACCCTGCGCGCTCTCACTCTGCTCGCCAAGTGGGCCCCCGAGCCCTCAGCGGCGCCGGTGCGCAGCGATCCGCAGGCCGAGCAGCCCGTGGTGGTGATGTCGCGTCCGGTTGGCGAGCCTTGGAGAGCACTGTGAACGCCGCCCCACCTCGACGGGAGGACCGCTGATCCTCATCCCCGAGTCCTAAACGCTTTCGATGATGCGGAAGTCGCGCTCGACGCCGTCGGACAGGGCGAGCAGCGCCTGCTGGTAGGCCTCACTCGCGTGAGCTGCGACGGCCTGTTCGAAGCTGTCGAACTCGATCAGGACGACGCGCTCGGCGACGCCGTCGTCGTGGGGGACGACCCGCCCGTCGCGGGCGAGCAGCCGTCCGCCTCCGGCCCTGACGGCCGGACCGGCCAGCTTGTCGTAGGCAGCCAGCTTCTCGGGGTCGGAAATGGTGCGGTAGGCGCTGACCCAGTAGCCCTTGGCCACGAGAACCTCCAGTGTTCGGAAAGTGCGCGTCCGAGAATGCACGTCGGAAGGTGCACGTCTGACGCCGGATTCACTGCTGCCAGCGAGCGCACCCCTGCGGCAACAGCGGCTCGATCCGCTCCCACCGGCCGTCATCGCTTGGGACGGATCAGGCAGGTGCTCCTGCCGACGGCGCACAGTCGCTGGTCCGCGTCGAGCGCGCGGCAGGTCGCCAGTCCGCGATTGCGGCCGAGGTGGACCACCTCCGCGTCGACCGTCACCGGGCCGCCGGGCGCCGTCACCGGGCGCAAGAAGTCGACGCCGAGGTCGAGGGTGACGATGTCCTGATCCGCGGCGACGGCCGACAGCACGGCGCTAGCGAGGGCCGCGTCGATGACGGTGGCCAGGATGCCGCCGGCGAGAACGCCGAGGTGGTTGGCGAGGAATCCGGGTGCCGGCATGGTGAACCGCACCCGGCCGGGTTCGGCACTCTCCACGGTGATGCCGAGCACCTGGATGACGGGTGGTGGAACGATCTCGCCGTCCGCGAGGCCCCGCAGGTACTGCAGGCCGCTCTGCTCCGGCCTGGCGGCGAAGAGCGGGCCCGGCTCCCTCCAACCGAGCACCGTGGAACGTTCTGTGGCGCTTTCCTGCCGAGTCATGCCGCCCCCTCGGGTCGAACGGCCGAGCCGAATCGCTTCGAATATCGAAGCACTGTCGCAGTCCGAGATGCTAGCGCTTCGAAATCCGAAGCGCTAGGTGCCGGCGGAAGGTCCGAACGCCCCGTCAACACCCGGGCCCGCGTGGACGTCAGCCCGTGGCACCGCTCTCGAGCGCCGCCGCCCAGCGTTCCGACCACTGGGCGAGGGGGCCGAGCGAGAGGCAGGCTTCCCGCCCGAGCGGAGTGAGCTCGTACCGGCTGTCGGGCAGCTGCTGAACCACGTGGGCATCCTGCAGTTCGGCCAGGCGCTGGCGCATCACGCTGGAGGACATGTCGTCGCACTGCTTCTGCAGCGGACGGAACCCGAGGGGGCCGCCGCTCAGCTCCCAGAGGATGCGCAGGCTCCACCGCCGCCCGAACAGGTCGAGTGCGGCCATGAGGGGACGGCCGGTGGTCGAACCGCGAACTGGCTCGCCCGGCTTGGGTGTTGGCATGGCGTGGAGTCCAGCCTCCAAGGTTGATGCTTCGGATTCCGAAACGCTACCATCGGCGATCGCTTCGGAAAACGAATCAGTGCCCGGCAGGGCGCCCACTCAGAGGTGGAGACCGGATGACGACGACACAGTCCCCGTCGACCCAGTTCCCGTCGACCCAGTTCCCCTCGGCGCCGGGACGGACCGCCGTCGCCGCCGCCCTGGCCGAGGACGCCGCGGAGAACGACATCACCACCGCGTGGAGCGTTCCCGAAGACCTGGCGGCCACGGCCGAGATCCGCACCCGGCAGAGCGGCATCGCCGCCGGACTCCCTGTGGTCGCCGAGGTCTTCGCGCAGGTCGATCCCGAGGTCAGGATCGAGGCGAGCGTCACCGACGGCACCCGGCTGGCCGACGGCGACCTCCTGGTGCGCCTGTCCGGCCCGGCGCGCAGCCTGATCACCGGAGAGCGCACGGCACTGAACTTCCTGCAACGCCTCTGCGGCATCGCGACACTGACCGACCGCTACGTCCAGGCCGTGGCCGCAACCGGGACCGGGACTCGCGTTCTGGACACCCGCAAGACGGCGCCGGGCCTGCGCGCCCTCGACAAGTACGCGGTGACCGTCGGTGGTGGCCACAACCACCGGCTGGACCTCGCGGCGATGGTCCTGCTCAAGGAGAACCACATCGCCGCGGCGGGCGGGGTGACCGCGGCGATCGAGGCGGTCCACCTCGGGATGGCGCGTACCGGGCGGACGGTGGAGGTCGATGTCGAGGTGCGGACCGTGGCAGAGGCAGTCGAGGCGCTGGATGCCGGGGCCCGCTGGATCATGCTCGACAACATGCCGCCGGCCGACATCGCGCAGGTGGTGAGCGCCCGGGCCGGACGGGCCGACGCTCCCCGGATCCTGCTGGAGGCGTCGGGCACCGTCCGCCTGGACAGTGTCCGCGCCATCGCCGGGACGGGCGTGGACCTCATCTCGGTCGGGGCGTTGACCCACAGCGCGCCCGCACTCGACCTGACGATGCTGCTGACCACCGGTCCGGTGCCGTGCCCGAGGTAGCGATCGTCGACGCGTGCCAGCGACGGCGCGGGGGTGGCAGCCCGACCGCCGTTCTGGACGACGCGCCGTTGACCGGCGAGGAACGACGCCGCATTCCGACGGAGCTGGGAACGTCGCACGCCGTCTTCCTCCGCGCGACCGGAGTCGAGCGCGCCCGCCCCTCGTACACCCTCCGGTTCTTCACCGCCGCGGGCGAACTGCCCGCCTGCGGCCACGGCACCGTCGCCGCCCTCGCGCTGCTCGCCCACCGTGCCGGCGACGACGCCTACCACGCCGTCCTGCGGACGACCCACGGCAGCTTCGACGGCCGGGCCACCCGCAACGGTGACGGCCTGACAGCCTCCTTCGACCCGGGCCCGGTCAGCCTGCGCGAGGTCCGAGGCCCCGAACTGGAAGCGGTCGCACAGGGCCTCGGACTGACCCCGGAGGCAGTCGCCGGGGACGCCTGCGTGGCGTCGAACGGGCGGCCGAGACTTCTGCTGGCCGTCCGGTCCCGGGCCGTGCTCGCCGGACTCACCCCGGACTTCCCCCTGCTGCGCGCGGCCTGTGACCGCTACGGCCTGCTCGGCTGCTACGCCTACTCGCCCCCGGACCGGCACGGCCGGACGGCAGCCCGGATGTTCGCACCGTCGATCGGCGTCCCCGAGGACATCGCCAACGCCAACAGCACGGCCTGCCTGGCCGCGCACACGGTCGGATCGGGTATGGACCGCCTCGTCGTCGACATGGGCGACCACCTCGGCCGTCCGTCGACCGTCACGGCGGCCGTCCACCACGACGGCCTGGAGCGCCGGATCCAGGTCGGGGGCCGAGCGGCGATCGTGCGGACTCTCGTGCGCTGAGGCCTGCGGCGGTCAGGGCCGGTCGGGCCGGGTACGGAGCAGACCGGCCCACCGGCTGTCGGCCGGTGCGGCCAGGACGAGCGTTCGTGCGGTGCGTCGGGTGGGAGCGGACGCCAGACCATGCCCGCCTCGGCGGATGCTGCTGCTCGCGCTCGGGGCGCTTCGACCTGCTCGGGGCGTGCGGGCTGGGTGCGGGGCTGGTGCTCCTGCTGCCGGCGTTCTCCAAGGCGGGTCAATGGGGCTGGGGCAGTTGGCGGATGCCACGCCGACCGGCTACGACTCCGAGCCCTCAGCCCGTACCGCCGACCAGTGCCTCGCCGAGCGGGGTGCGCCGGTAGAGCACCGACCGTCCGGACCGGGCGCGGACGAGCAGCCCCGCGCCTCGCAGGATGGCGAGGTGGTCTCCCACCGCGCCGGGTGCCATGGCCAGGCTTCGGGCGAGCTGGCTGGTACTGGCCGGGGCGTCCAGCGCCAACAGCAGCCGGGCCCGGGCCCGGCCCACCAGAGCGGTCAGCGCGTCCGGTCGGGGGACGGTCTCCTGTTCGCCCCACAGGGCGGCGGTGCCGCGGGCAGGATAGACCAAGGTCCTGGGCCAGGGGTCTTCCAGGTGGGCGGCGATGTTCCCGACGAAGACCGAAGGGATCAGCAGTAGCCCGTCGCCGGCGAGGCGGACGTTCCCGACTGGGGGGAAGTAGGCGATCTCGATACCGCCGGCGCGCCAGGCGATACTCGGGTGCAGGCTCTCGATGGCCGTGGCCCATCCGTGTTCGCCGATCACACCCACCCGGTGCACGACATCGCGCTCACAGATCGCGCGCAGGTGCGGCCAGTCCGCGGCGAGCAGCTCGTGCCACGCCTGGTCCATCGCCTCGGCGATCCTGGAGACGGCATCCGTGGAGTCCAGCACTGCGCGTACGCGGGGATCACGGGCGGACGGGCCGGTCGCGGTGGCGGCGAATTCGTGGCGGGCCGCTTCCAGCGGTGTGGCCCGGATCATGGCCAGGTCGTCTGCCCAGGTCTGGTTGAGGCCGCGCGGAGGCGGGGCGACGAAGTTCGGTCCGCCTCGCGGGGCCTGCAGGGCGAGTGCGGCGTCCAGTTCGGTCTCGCGGCGAAGCCGTTCAAAGGCCGGCACGAGCCGGGTGGCCCAGGCTCGCGGCAGCGGCCGGTTCTGGCCGGCGAGCGAGCGTAGCAGCAAGCAGAGGTCCATCGCGGGCGACAGTGCGAACCGGCTGCGCAGCAGGTCCTCGACGGAGACTTCGAAGCGGAGCACCCTGCGATGCTACCGCCGGACGTCAGTTCCGATTCGTCCAGCGACGAATCATTGGTGAGTGGCGTGGACGCACGGCGAGGCTGGGCGTCATGACCCCAACCGCCGGACCCGCGCAGGGCGACCACCGTGCCACCTACCGGGAGGTGCTGGCCGAGCCGCGATTCCGGCTGCTCTTCTCGACCCGCGCCGTCGCGATCACTGCGGGCTCGCTGCGGATCACCACGTTCTCGGTGCTGGTCTTCGCGGCCACCGGCTCCGCGCTGTTGAGCGCACTGGCCTTCGGCATCGGCTTTCTCCCGCAGCTGTTCGGCTCGCTGCTGCTGGGCTCACTGGCCGACCGACTGCCGCCCCGCGCGCTCATCGCCTGCGGCTACGCCTTGGAGTGCGCCGCCGCCCTGCTGCTCGCCCTGGTGCGGATGCCGATCGCGGCAAGCCTCGGTGTCGTGGCGCTGGTCGCCCTCGCCACACCGGTGTTCGGCGGCGCGTCGAGTCGGCTGGTCGCGCAGTGGCTGGAGGGCGACGCCTATGTCCTGGGCCGTTCACTGAACAACATCGCCTCCTCCGGCGCGCAATTGTTCGGTCTGGCGCTGGGAGGTGCGGTCGTCGCGGTACTCGGCCCGCACCGGGCGCTCACGGTAAGCGCCGCCCTCTACCTCGGCTGCGCGCTCGCCGTCCGCATCCGGCTACCCCGGCTGGAGCTGCGAGAGTTCGGCGGCGCACCCGGCGGCGCTCGGGGCGACGGCGGGGCCGTCCGGGCGAGCCTGCACGGTGCCGGCCTGCTGCTGCGCGGACACACGGTACGACGACTGATGCTGGCGCAGTGGCTACCGCCCGCGTTCGTAGCGGGCGCGGAAGGCCTGATCGTCGCCTACGCCGGAGGACGCCACTTCGCGCCCGGCTGGTACGCGGTGCTGATGGGCTGTCTGCCGGTCGGCATGCTTGTCGGTGACCTCCTGGTGGGCCGACTGCTACGGCCACCCGCCCGGGAGCGACTGGTGGTCCCGTTGATCGCACTGATGGGGCTGCCGCTGGTCGGCTTCGCCGCCGAGCCCGGAGTGGGTGTCTCGTCCTGTCTGCTGCTGCTCTGCGGGTTCGGATTCGCCTACTGTCTCGGCCTGCAACGGCCCTTCCTGGACGCCCTGCCGCAGGATGGCCAAGGCCAGGCCTTCGGTCTGCTCGGCTCCGGCAGCATGACGCTGCAGGGCGTCGGGCCGGCCTGCTTCGGCTCGGTGGCCGCGGGCATCGGAACGGGCGGCGCAATCGCCCTGGCAGGCGGCGCGACGGCGCTTACCGCCGGCTGGATTCTCAGCTGGCACCCGCCCACCTCCCCGGTCCCCGTCCCGAACTGCTCAACGGGAGCAGAGAACGGCACCGAACAGCATGCGTCCAGATTCTCCTGCGCAGTAACCGTGGCAGGTCGGGTCGGCCGCGAGCCGCCACGCACCCCCCACGTTGCTCTGACCGGCAGTCATCCCGGTGGCTCATTGTGCAAGAAGTCCTAAGCCTCGGCTCTGCCGGCCGTTGCGGACCACGTACGGGACCTTGAGACCACGAACAGCCAAGGAAGGTTCATGCCGCATGATCGATGAATTCGCGAAGGCCAACCTGCACGGGAGACTGCGGCGGGACCGCGAGGCGCTGCTCTGGAAACTCGACGGCTTGTCCGAGTACGACGCCCGCCGACCTTTGACGGCGACCGGGACCAACCTCCTCGGCCTGGTCAAACACGTGGCCACCGTCGAGGCCAGGTACTTCGGCGAGGTCTTCGAGCGCCCTTCCCCGGAACCGCTGCCCCGGTGGCAGGACTCCGACGGCAGTGACCAGTGGGCGACCGAGGACGAGACCCGCGATCAGATCATCGGGTTCTACCGGCGCACATGGGAACACGCGGACGCGACGATCAACGAGCTTCCCCTCGACGCCCCCGGCCACGTGCCGTGGTGGCCGGAGCCTTCTCCCAACACGAACCTGTTCGCCGTCATGGTCCATGTCCTCGGCGAGTCCATCCGGCATGCCGGGCACGCCGACATCCTGCGCGAGGGAATCGACGGCCGGACCGGGCTGCGCGCCGAATACGAGAAGCAGATCGACGAGGAAGCTCGTGCAGCCCACTGCGCGAAGATCGAGCAGGCCGCCCGGTCCGCCGCACCACTCAAGGCTTAGCTTGACGTTTATCGTCCGGCGACCGGATACGGCAGCCTGAGCGCGGGGCGAGCGTCACCGGGATTCAGTGACGAGCTCCAAGTCGTCGACCAGAAAGTGGAGTTGAAGGTCGTCTGCCAAGTCAGCCCACCGCCCCTCGGCGTCGAGCACTGATGCGGTGAGCATCCGTGCTCAGCGACGAGCTCCGGGGGGTAGTTGAAGCCCGGCCACGGCAGGACGGGGTAGTTGTTTGCCTCACCGAACTGCCGGACCCGCTCGATGTCTCGGGTCAGCAGGCGGCCGTGCTCGAAGCCCTGATGGATCTGGTGCCGGAGAAGCTCGGTGATTGCGCCAGGGGTGCCGATCACGCCGGTCTCGACGAGTCGTATGAAGAGCGTGTTGTCGAGAGCTACGGGCGCGGAACACTTCTCCACGGCTCCCGGTCTCCCGTATCCGTCGAGCTCAGAGGGCGTGACATGATTCCGGCGTGGCTCTTGTGACTGGCTCTGAGTACTTTCCGCCCGCCGACCGCGTCGCTCTTTCCGAACTGTTCGCCGGCGCGCGAGTGGGGCGGGGCGGGGCGACAGTCGTTCGCGGCGAAGCGGGTATCGGCAAGACCACATTGCTGCGCCACGTCACCGAAGGGCTGGAGGGTGTACGACTGCTGTGGGTGAACGGGGCCGAGTTCGAAGCGGACTTCGCCTACGCCGCGGTACACCAGCTCACCCGCTCGTTGCACGACCGGATCGAGCGGCTGCCCTCCGCCCACCGGGAGGATCTCGCCGTGGCCATGGGGCTGCGGGATGGTGGCGCGCCGAGCCGCTTCACCGTCGGACTCGGCCTGTTGGGTCTGCTGTCCGACGCCGCGGGCGAGGAGCCCGTGGTGTGCGTCGTGGACGACGCGCATTGGCTGGATAGGGCATCGGCGCAGGTGCTGGCGTTCGTGGCCCGGCGGATCGCGGACGAGCCGATCGCGATCGTTTTCGGAGTCCGTGACCCGCACGCCGTCGGGGAACTCGAAGGGCTGACGGCGCTGACGCTGTCGAGGTTGCCCGACCAGGCGGCCCGGGTCCTGCTCTCCTCCAGCCTCCCGGGCCCCTTGGACGAGCGGGTCCGCGAACGGATCCTCGCCGAGGCCCGCGGAAATCCGCTCGCGTTGCTGGAGCTGCCGCGCCGGCTCGGTCCCGCCGGTCTGGCCGGCGGGTTCGGGCTGCCGACTCCGGTCTCGCCGGCCAACCGCATCGAGCGGAGCTACCAGGAGCGGCTCTCCCAACTCTCGGGTAGCGCACGCACTCTGCTTCTCGTCGCGGCCGCGGAGCCGACTGGTGATCCGGGTCTGCTGTGGCGGGCGGCCGACTTGCTGGGTGTGGGACCGGAAGCCGGACCCGAGGCCGAAGCGACGGACCTGATCGAGCTGGGCGGGCAGTCCCGGTTCCGGCACCCGCTGGTGCGCTCGGCGGTGTACACCTCCGCGTCGTCGGCCGAGCGACGCCGTGTTCACGGAGCACTCGCTGACGTCACCGATCCGCTGGCGGCGCCCGACCGGCGTTCGTGGCACCGGGCGCAGGCCGCATCCCGCCCCGACGAGGAGGTCGCGGCCGATCTGCTGCGCTGCGCGGAGCGCGCACGGAGCAGGGGCGGTGCCGCGGCCGGGGCCGCGTTCCTGGAACAGGCCGCGGCCCTCACGGCCGATCCTCGGCTACGGGCCGGACGCAGCCTCGCCGCGGCGCGGGCCGCGCTGGAGGCCGGTTCCTTCGAGAACGCGGTCACCCTGGTCGAGGCGGCCGACAGCGGTCCGATCGACGGCCCGGGCCGGGTGGAGGCCGAACTCGTGCGCGGCCAAGCGGCGTTCTTCCGCGACGGCGCGGCCGACGCGGTCGGTCATCTCGTCAAGGCCGCCGGCCTCGACCCTCACCGGGCCCGACTCCATCTGCTGGACGCCCTGCAGGCGGGACTCGTCGTCGGCCGCTCCTCCCCCGCCGCACGCGAGGCACTCGAAGCGGCCCGACGGGCACCCGCCGCGGTGGGGGACGGCTCCACCGCCGACGACCTGCTGGACGCGCTCGTCGCCTACCTCGACGGTGACCTCGCGGCAGTGCCGGGGCTGTTGGAGTTGCTGTCGGACGTCACCGATCCGCTCTGGGCGCACCGTCTGTCGCTCGCGGCCCTCCTCGCCGTCGAACTGTGGGACGTCACCCTCGAGGAGCAGCTCGCCACCCGGGCCGTTGAGTCCGCCCGCCTCGCCGGAGCACTGATGATCCTCCCGGTCGGACTCTGGATGCAGGCCCTGGCGGCCGTCCAACGCGGTGACCTGGTCGCAGCCTCGGCCCTGAACAGCGAAGCCGACGGCATAGCCGAGGCGACCGGAGTCCCGCCTCACTGGTACGGCCGTCTCTACGCCGCCGCCCTACGCGGAAAGGCCGCCGAGGCGGAACCCCTGATCGACCGGGTCCTGGCCGAGTCGCACGCGCGGCACAAGGGCATGCTGACGGCGACCGCCCATGCGGCAGCGGCGCTCTACGCCAACGGCGTCGCCGACCACCGGGCGGCGCTGGCATCAGCCCGGTTGGCTCTCACCGACGGCGACCTGGGAGTCTCCAGCCTCGCACTGCCCGAACTGATCGAGGCGGCCGTCCGGTGCGGCGAGGCCGACGCTGCCCGCGAGGCGTTCGCCCGACTGTCGGACCACGCGTCCGCGGCAGGCACCGACTGGGCGCTGGGCATGCGTGCGGGCCTCGCCGCTCTGCTGTCGGACGACCCGGAGCCGCTCCACGCCGAGGCGGTGACCAGACTGGGCGCCGCCGGCCTGCGGGCGTGGCACGGCCGGGCCCTTCTGCACCAAGGGGCGTGGCTGCGCCGTGACGGCCGCCGCCTGGAGGCACGTGACGCGCTGCGCGCGGCTCACGAGTTGTTCACCGCGATGGGGGCGGAGGGATTCGCTGAACGGGCGCGGGTCGAGCTGGCTGCCGCGGGTGAACAAGCCAGGTCCTCCACGCTCGGTGTCATGGAGATGCTGACGGGCCAGGAGTTGAACATCGCCAGGCTCGTGGCGACCGGAGCGACCTCCCGGGAGGTCGCGGACCGGCTGTTCCTCAGCCCCCGCACCATCGATGCCCATCTGCGGAGCGTCTTCAAGAAGCTCGGCATCACCTCCCGCCGCCAGCTCGCCGACGTCCTCGGCCGGGCGGCCTAGCGCCCCGGCCGTTCTCCCCTCTGCGCTGTCCCTCCGACGCCCCGCACACCGAGCAGTGCCGCAGGGATCGGACGCGAGGCGGTGGCCGATCCTCCGCGGCGGGATCGCACGACCCGTGAGCCCGGGCCCGTCCGGCTCCTCAAGCCCCGAGCACCGTCTCCGCTCAGGCCCCGAGCACCGTCTTGGCCTCGGCGGTCCGATGTGAGCACCGAGCCCGGCACGGCTCACGGCCCTCCGGCGCAGCATCGCCCTGAGCCCTCGGCACCCGTCACCGAGTGACTTAGGCAACCGTCTAGGCGACTTTCACCGAAGAGGGGCCAAGGGCCGCCGGACGAGACTCAACCCCATGGACAACACGCCCTCGGGCATCGACCGGGCCGCTCCCGTCGTCGCCCGTCGTGAACTGCCGATCAGCGCCCCGGCCACTGCCGTCTGGGATCTGCTGACCTGTGTGCCCGACTGGCCGTGCTGGCAGCCGGACATCGCCGAGGCCCGGGCGCTGACCCCGCTGACACCGGGGGCGGAGTTCCACTGGCAGACCGCCGGACTGGACATCACCTCCACCGTGTACGCGGTCGACGCACCCCGCCTGATCCTGTGGGGCGGCCCGTCCCAGGGCATCAACGCGATCCACCAGTGGACGTTCACGCCCTCGACAGGAGCGACCCTCGTCGTCACGGAGGAGTCCTGGGACGGCGCGCCCGTGCGGACCGACCCCGACGGCATCAGGCAGGCACTCGACCAGTCCCTGCTCCAGTGGCTCCTCCACCTGAAGTCCGCCGCCGAGCGCAGCACGCGCTGAACTCCGCCGCCCGCTCTCATTGCCCACCGGACCGCCAGGAGCCCCCATGCGCAAACCACCTCACGGTGCCGTCCTCGCGGTACTGGCCGCCGCCCAGTTCACCGTCATGCTCGCCACCTCGATCGTGAACGTCGCGCTGCCGCAGATCCGCGACGGTGTCGGGCTCTCCGACACCGCCACCACCTGGGTGGTCAACGCCTACGGTCTGGCCTTCGGCGCGCTGCTGCTCGCCGGCGGGCGCGCCGCCGACCTGCTGGGCCGGCGCCGCGTGCTGCTCGTCGGACTGGGCACGTTCGGGATCGCCTCCGCCACCGCCGCACTGGCCACCTCGCCCGGCGTCCTCATCGCCGCCCGCGCCGTCCAGGGCGCCGGCGCGGCGGCCGTCGCCCCCGCCGCACTCGCCCTGGCCATGGGTCTCCACCCACCGGGCCCCGGCCGGACCAAGGCGCTCGCGGTCTGGGGTGCGGTGTCCGGTGCGGGAGGCGCGGCGGGAGTGATCCTCGGAGGGCTCCTGACCCAGGCCTGGGGTTGGCCGTGGATCTTCCACACCGTGGCGATCGGGACGTTCGCGGTCCTGGCGGCGACGGTCGCGTTCGTCCCGGCCACCGCTCGCGGAGAGGCGGCCAGGTTCGACCTCGCCGGCACCGCCGCCAGCGCCCTGTCCCTGACCGCCCTGGTGTGGGGCCTGACCACGGCCCGCCACTTCGGCTGGACCGACACCCGCGTCCTCGCCGCGTTCGCCGCCGCCACCGCACTCGCGCTGCTCTTCCTGCGGGTCGAGCGCGGCAACCCGGCCCCGCTGGTGCCACCACGCCTGTTCGCCGGCGGTGGTGTGGCGGCCGGAAACCTGCTGATGGGCCTGTTCGGCTCGACGTGGATCGCACTGTTCTTCTTCCTGCCGCTCTACCAGCAGCAGGTCCTCGGCGAAGACCCGCTGACGACCGGACTCGGCCAACTCCCGCTCGCCGGGGCGAACATGCTCGGCGCCGCCCTCGCCCCAGCCCTCACCCGGAGGGTGGGCAACCGGGCCGCGGTGGTCGGGGCCCTGCTGACCGAGGCGGCCGGGACGCTGTGGTTGTCCCGGATCAGCGCCGACGGAAGCTTTCTGACCGACATCCTCGGCCCCAGCGTCCTCGTGGGACTCGGTCTGAGCATCGCGTTCGTGCAGCTGACCGCCCTGTCCGTCGAAGGCGCCACCGGAGCGGACGCGGGTCTGGCGGGCGGCCTGGTCAACACCACCCGGCAGGTCGGTGGCGCCATCGGGCTCGCGGTCCTGGCGACCGTCGCGGGAACCGTCACCGCTCACGCCACCGGGCACCAGACCCACCCGGAGGCACTGACCGCCGGCTACCGCACCGCCTTCGGCCTCTGCGCCGCCGTCCTGGCCGGCACCGCCCTGCTCGCGGCCCGCCTGGCCCGGCGCACACCCCCCGGCCCCGCGGCTACCCGGGCCCCGGCTGCGCGACCCGCTGCCCGCGCCCGGCACTGACCACCCGACCCACCCGCACTCCACCAGCACACCTATCGAGAGGAACCACCCGTGCTCACCATCGACAAGACCGCGCCCGTCATCGTCCGCCTGTCCAGCGAGATCGACGCCCCGCTGGAGACCGTCTGGTCCCTGCACACCCGCATCGACGACTGGCCGGTCTGGAACACCGACATCGACCAGGCCCGGCTGGAGGGACCGCTCGCCGAAGGCGCCTCGTTCACCTGGCGCACCCACGGACTGGACATCACCTCCACCGTCCACGAGCTCGTGCCAGGCGCCCGGATCGTCTGGGGCGGCCCGGCCAACGGCATCGAGGGCATCCACGTGTGGACCTTCGAGCAGAGCGGCGACCGCGTGCTCGTCCGCACCGAGGAGTCCTGGAGCGGCGCACCCGTCGAGGCCGCGGCCGACCAGCTCCGCGACGCCCTGCGCACCTCCCTGGAGGACTGGCTCACCTGCCTCAAGAACCGTGCGGAGAAGCGCTCCTGACGACCAGACGCCCACGCCCGGCCCACCCCCGCCCCACACCGCCCCTGCGCCCCCGCACCGAGACCGCAAGGAACCAACCATGACCGCCAAGCCTTTCCTGACCGGCCACTACGAACCGGCCGCCGACGAACTGACCGCCACCGAACTCACCGTCGACGGCACCCTGCCGCCGGAACTGACCGGCCGCCTGATCCGCAACAGCCACAACCCCAAGCCCGGCGTCACCCCCACCCACTGGTTCAAGGGCAGCGGCATGGTGCACGGCATCCGGCTGCGCGAGGGCCGCGCCGAGTGGTACCGCAACCGCTGGGTGCGCACGCCCGCCCTGGACGGCGCGCCCTACATGACCGACAACGGCCCGGACCTGACCGCCTCCACCGCCGGCACCCACGTCATCGAGCACGCCGGCCGGCTGCTCGCCCTCTGCGAGGCGAACCTCCCCTTCGAACTCACCAGGGACCTCGACACCGTCGGCCCCTTCGACTTCGACGGCAAGCTGCGCAGCGCGATGACCGCCCACCCCAAGAGCGACCCGGTCACCGGCGAGCTGCACTTCTTCAGCTCCTCACCCTTCCCGCCGTTCCTGACGTACTACATCGCCGACGCGCACGGGCACGTCACCCACAGCGCCGAGATCCCCGGCGCCACCGCCTCCCTGAAGCACGACTTCGCGCTCACCCGCAACCACGTGGTCTTCATCGAGGGCACCGTGACCTTCGACCCCACCGAGCACTCCGGTATCCCCTACTCCTGGCAGGACTCGCAGCCGGCCCGGATCGGTGTCATGCCGCGCGGCGCCGACGGTGCCGGAAACATCCGCTGGTTCCCCATCGAGCCGGGCAACATGCTGCACGCCGCCAACGCCCACGAGGACGCCGCAGGCCGCATCGTCCTGGAAGGCCCGACCGTCGACCGCGAGGGTTTCCAGCTCTCCTGGAACTGGTGGGTCGGTGCTCCCGGCCGCGGCAGCGAGCCCAACACCCGCTCCTACAACCGCCGCTGGGTCATCGACCTGGCCGCCGGCCGCGTCGACGAGCGCGTCATCGACGACCTGGCCATCGAGTTCCCCACGCTCAACGAGGACTTCCTCGGCGTCGAGAACCGCTACCAGTACGCAATCTCCTTCCCCGACCAGCACGGCGTCGGCGGCTACGGCGTCGTCAAGTACGACCGCAGCACCGGCGAGCGCCGCATCCACCAGGCGGGCGACGCCCGGTTGCCCAGCGAAGCCGTCTTCGTCCCGGCGGCCGGTGCCACCCGCGAGGACGACGGCTACCTCCTCACCGTCGTCTCCGACCTCAAGCAGGACGCCTCCCACCTGCTGGTACTCGACGCCTCCGGCCTCGACCGGATCGCCACCGTCCACCTGCCCCGCCGGGTCACCGCCGGCATCCACGGCTCCTGGATCCCCGACAGCGCCCTCTGACGAACCCCCGCGGGAACGGCCTGCCGCCCCCGGGACCTCCAGCAGACCCACTCCTCCGAGAAAGAGCACTGCCATGCGTACGCTCACCGCAGCCAAGACCGCGGCCGTCACCTTCGCACTCCTCCTCACCACCCCCACCGCCGCCTCCGCCCTCACCGCAGAGCGCCCCAGCACGGTGGCCGAGGCGGCCGCGAAGCATCCGGCGGACGTGCGGATCGACGAACGGGCCCCGGTCATCACCCGTACCGGCATCCTCATCCACGCCCCGCTGCACACCATCTGGAAGATCCAGACCGACCTCGAGAACTGGCCCACCTGGCAGCCGAACGTCGAGAGCATGGCCAAGGACACCCCCGGCCGCCTGCGCCCCGGCTCGGTGTTCCGCTGGAGCACCGAAGGCCTCGACATCACCTCCACCGTCAAGCAGGTCGATCCCGGCAGGCGCCTCGTCTGGGGCGGCCCCGCCCAGGGCATCACCGCCGTCCACGTCTGGACCTTCACCCCCACCCCCGACGGCGTCCTCGTCCACACCGAGGAATCCTGGACCGGTGAGCCGGTCACCGCCAACCAGGCCGTGCTCCAGGCCGCCCTCGACAACTCCCTGCACCACTGGGTCACCAACCTCAAGCACGAGGCCGAGGCCACTCGGTAACCCGAATGCGGGCGGCACGGCGGGCACGCTCCCGGCCGACTGCGGCGCGCATGGCCCCACATCACATGGTCCGCTTCGGCGGGGGCCCGGACGTTGATTCCTGGGCCGCCGCAGCCACCTGCTGCAGGCGCTTTCTCGGCGGCGGCGGAAAGGAGATTTCGTTCTGCGCGAGCTGTGCCGTAGGGTCGGTGTCACCGACGCGGGGTGGAGCAGCTCGGTAGCTCGCTGGGCTCATAACCCAGAGGTCGCAGGTTCAAATCCTGTCCCCGCTACTACACAACAAGGCCGGGCCCGACGCACTGTGTGCGGCGGGGCCGGCCGGGTTGTT